>CANGFE010000009.1 GCA_947453155.1 Beijerinckiaceae bacterium
TGGCTATTGCTTCGGCGGTGGTTTCACGCCCGTGATCGCTTGCGACTTTGCGGTGGCTGCTGATGACGCGACCTTTGGTCTGTCGGAAGTCAATTGGGGCATCATCCCCGGTGGTCTCGTGGCTTGGGCCGTGACGGAAGTCATGAATTACCGCGACGCGATTTATTACTCGGTCACGGGTGATCGCTTCTCGGGCAAAGAAGCTGCGGCGATGAAATTCGTCAACAAGTCAGTGCCAGTGGACAATCTGCGCGCTGAAGTGATGGAACTTGCCCGCAAGCTCGAAGCCAAGAGCCCGGCTGCCGTCAAATACACCAAGGAATGCGTGCGTATGGTTCGCCGCATGACCAAGGATCAGGCGATGGATTATCTCAACGCCAAGAGCGACGCGCTGAAGCATGTCGATCCGGAAGGCGGTCGCCAGAAGGCGATGAAGATGTTCCTCGACGACAAGGTGTTCAAGCCGGGTCTGGGCGAATTCAAGCGCTGATTTTTCGATCAGAATTGCGCGGGCCGGATTTTTCTGGCCCGCGTTTTTATCTCTCCGCTTTATGGAGAAAGACCATGGCGTCTCGCGTTTTTCACCGCCGCTCGCTTCTTCTCGCCGCAACGCTGGCCGCTTTCGCGCCGCCTGCGCTCGCGCTCGATCAGGCCCTGATCGATGCGGCCAAGAAAGAAGGCCAAGTTACTTGGTACACAACGCAGATCATCGACCAATTTGCGCGCCCCGCTGCGCAGGCCTTTGAGAAAAGATACGGCATCAAGGTCAATTATGTTCGCGCCAATTCAAACGAAGTGGCATTGCGCGTTTTGAATGAAGCGCGCGCGGGCAAAATGCAGGTCGATGTGTTCGACGGCACGGGTGCAACTGCTTCGCTAAAGAGCGAGAAGATTCCGGCCAAATGGATTCCGGAAGCAGCCAAGCGTCTGCCCGCTAATTATGTTGACCCCGAAGGCTATTGGGTCGCGACCAATCTCTATGTGCTGACGCCCGGCTATAACACCGAGCTGATCAAAAAGGGCACGGAGCCCAGAACATTCCAGGATCTGCTCGACCCGAAATATAAGGGCAAGATTGCGTGGAATTCGACAGCCTCATCGTCGGCAGGGCCGGGCTTTGTTGGTGTTGTGCTCAATTCCATGGGCGAAGAAAAGGGCATGGCCTATTTGCGCGAACTCGCCAAGCAGAACCCGTCGGGTCTGGCAGTCGCGGCGCGCCAAGTGCTCGATCAGGTGATTGCAGGTGAATATGCGATTGCGCTGAATATTTTCAACAATCATGCGGTGATCAGCGCAGCCAAGGGCGCCCCTGTTGATTGGGTTCCGATGAATCCAGCGCTGGCTGTTCTCTCCGTCATTTCGGTGACGGAAAAAGCGCCTCACCCCAATGCGGGCCGTTTGCTGTTGGAATTTTTGCTGTCTGAAGACGGGCAGAAAATATATCGCGATGCGGATTATCTCCCCGTCGATCCCAATGTGCCGCCGAATGATCTGTCGTTGCGTCCTGATGGCGAGAAATTCAAAGCCATCTACAAAACGCCCGAAGAGATCGACAAGGAAATGCCGCGCTGGGCCGAGATTTTTAAAAGTCTGTTCCGGTGAGTGGGCATGAATCAAGCATGAGTGAAGTGGCGGTGAAAGCAACGAATGAGGAGACGCGCAGTCTGTGGGCGCGTTTTCTGCCGCGCGATGAGCGTGTCATTCTGGTGCTGATTGTTGCGGCGATTTTCGCCATTCTGGTTTTGCCGCCGCTCGTCTTTCTGATCAAAGGCGCTTTGACGATCACGCAAGGCGGTGAAACGCGCATTGGTCTGGATCGTTTCGTCACGGTGCTGTCGCAAAAAGGCATTTGGACGAGCGCGTTCAATTCCTTTGTCTTCGCACTGGGCAGCGCGTTGCTGGCGCTCATCATTGGTGGCGTGAATGCATGGCTGGTGGAGCGCACGGATACGCCGTTCAAGCCGCTCGCCTATCTGACGACGATCATCTCTCTGGGCACGCCCTATGTGCTCTACACCAGCGCCTGGCTTTTGCTGCTCGCGCGTTCCGGCCCGATCAATTCCTGGTATCGCGAATTGACCGGTGAAACCGGCGTGCTGATCAATGTCTATGGACTGGGTGGCATGATTTTGGTGGAAGGCCTTTTGTGGTCGCCGCTTGTTTTCCTGTTGCTGGGCTCCACGCTGCGCAATTTCAATCCGGATCTGGAAGAAGCTGCGCGCATGAGTGGCGCGGGCACTTGGCAGACTTTGCGACGCATTACGTTTCGCCTGTCGCTGCCGTCTGTTTTGGCGCTGGCCATGCTGGTCTTCATCCGCACGGTGGAAGCTTTTGAAGTTCCCGCTCTTGTCGGACTTCCGGGCCGCGTGCATGTGCTGACGACTGATATTTACGAAATGATGCACCGGACCATGCCGCCGGATGTGGGCTCGGCTAGCACGCTTTCGACTGTGCTGCTCTGCGTTGTGGCGGTGCTGCTCTGGTATTATGGCCGCCTCACGCGCAATGCCGAAAAATTTGCGACGATCACCGGCAAGAATTTCAGACCGAACCGTATTCCGCTCGGCAAATTCCGTTGGGTCGGCGGCACGATTCTGGTTTTGAACTTTCTGTTCCTCCTGATCCTACCGATGCTCATTCTGGTCTGGGCTTCGTTGCTGCCGTTTTACCAGACGGTGCGCGCCTCGGCTTTCAAGCTGCTCAGCTTCAAACATTACTTCCGCATTTTTGAATCCGACCGCTATCTCTCGCTGCTCGGCAATACGCTGATGGTCGCCATTGTCACCGCGACCATTGTTATGGTGCTCACCGCTATTGCGGCATGGTTGAGTGTGCGCAAGCTGCCGGGAGCGCGCACGGTGGATCAACTTGGCACTGTGCCGCTCGTCTTTCCGGGCATTGTGCTGGGTGTGGGTGTGATGCAGTTCTTCCTTGCGATGCCGATTGGTGTTTACGGCACGATCTGGATCATCGTCTGGGCCTTCCTCATCAATTATCTGCCCTATGGCATCCGCTATTCTTATGCGGGCATGTTGCAGGTGCATCGCGAATTGGAAGAAGCGGCAGCTGTCTCTGGTGCGCCTCCGTTCCTGGCATTTCGTCGCGTGGTGTTTCCGCTGCTCGCACCATCATTGGTCGCGGGCTGGCTGTTTATCTTCTTGCTGGCGACGCGCGTGCTGACTTTGCCGGTTCTTTTGTCGGGCCCGTCCTCGCAAACCATGGCGGTCGCCATGTTTGATTTGTGGAGCAATGGGCAGGGGCCAGAACTTGCCGCGCTGGGGCTTCTCTGGAGCCTTGCCATGACGGCAGTGGCATTGATCTTCTATTTCTTCGCGCGCCGTTCTGGCGTTGGGCTTTATGGACAGGGCTGATCGATCATGAGTGAAGACAAGACGCAGGCACAACTGCGCGCGGGCGCCAAAAAAGTCGAAGCGCTTCTCAATCCGAAAAATGTGGTCATCATCGGTGCAACCGACAAGCCCGGCAATTGGCCGCAACGCGTGTGGCGCAATCTGTCGCGCTATGGCTACAAGGGCTCGGTCTTTCCGTTCAATCCGACGCGCGAGACCGTGTGGGATACGCGTTGCTATCGCTCGTTTGCGGAGCTGCCGGAAAAGCCGGATCATCTCGTTGTCTTGGCGCCCGCCAAAGTCGTGCCGGGTCTCTTGCGTGATGCCGCAGCCGCAGGCGCGCGCTCGGCCACGGTGATGACATCGGGCTTTGAAGAATCGACCGAAGCCGATGGCCGCGCTTTGGCTGATGATCTGCGCAATACGATTGAGACAACGGGTCTTGCTGTTTCGGGCCCGAATTGCCTCGGCAATTTCAATGCGGCGATCAATTTCTTTTCCATGCCTGATGATCGTGCGCAAAAGCTGGCGCATGGGCCTGTGGTGGTGCTTGGCCAATCGGGCGGCATTGTCATGGCGATCAAGCGCTCGCTTGAAGAACGCGGTGTCGATACGCAGGCCGCAATCACCAGCGGCAATGAGACGGGTCTTACCACGGCCGATTACATTGCCTATTTCGCCGGTGTCGCCGATGTACGCGTCATCTCTTGCTATCTGGAAAGCGTGCATGATGGCGCGCCATTCCTGGAAGCTCTGCGCATGGCGCGCAAGGCTGGCAAGCATGTCGTCATTATGAAGCTCGGCTCATCGGACGCTGGCCGTGCGGCAGCGGCCGCCCATACGGGCGCGCTGGCTGGTTCGATGGAAGCTTTTGACGCTGTGGCAGGCCGCGCAGGCGCCATTCGCGTTGGCAATCTGGATGAAATGGTCGAGGCGGTTGAATTCCTCGTTCATGCGCCAGCCCCTCAAGGCAAACGTTTGGGATCGATCACTTTCTCGGGCGGCATGCGTGGCCTCTTGCTAGATGCGGCTGAAGCTTGCGGCATGTCATATCAGCCGCTCTCGGATGTGACGCGCAAGAAGCTCGAAGAGATTCTCTCGGTCGGTTCCATTATCGGCAATCCGCTGGATGCGGGTTTTGCGGCACTGTCGAAAGAAGGTGCTTATTTGCGCTGCGTCGAGATTTTGCTGGATGATCCCGACATTGACATTCTTCTCTTGCAGGAAGAATTGCCGCGTGCGGCGGGGACCGAGCGCAAAGAGCGCAATCTGCGCGAGGTGAATGCGCTTGCCGCCAAGGCCAAAAAGCCCATCGCTTATGTCAGCATGATTTCTTACGGCTTGAGCGATTACAGCCGTACTCTGCGCGCTGAATTCACCAATCTGCCTTTCTTGCAGGAAGTCGATCGCGCTCTGCGCACCATGCGCGCTATCACGCGCTCTCTGGATGCCCATGCAGGCCAAGAACTGAAAGCTCCTGCGCCGAACGCCAAGGGTCGCGCATTGCTCGCCGAATTGAGCGCTTCGGCCAAGACTGCCACTTTGAACGAAGTGGCGTCCAAGGCTTTGCTCAGCACTTATGGCGTGCCGGTCTCGCAAGAAGAATTGGTGACGAGCGAAGATGCGGCCGCTGCAGCTGCCGCGCGTATCGGCTATCCGGTCGTGGCGAAAATTGTTTCAGCCGCTTTGCCGCATAAATCCGATATTGGCGGCGTGAAAGTTGGCCTCAAGGATGAAGCGGCCGTGCGCGCGGCCTATCGCACGATCATGGCCAATGTTGCCGCCTTGCCGAACAAGCCCGCGGTCGATGGCGTTTTGATTGCGCAAATGGTTTCCGGTCAGCTCGAATGTGTGCTGGGGGCCAAGCTCGATCCGGAAATGGGTCCTGTCGTGATCTTCGGGTCGGGCGGCGTTGATCTCGAATTGACGCGCGATGTTGCGCTGGCTGCTTGCCCGCTGGATGAGGCGGGCGCTTTGCAGCTCATTGCACGCACGCGGGCAGGCACGATTGCGGAAGGCTATCGCGGGCGCCCGGCGCTCGATCGCAAAGCCATGGCGCAGGCGCTTGTGGCGCTGTCGCATCTCATGGTGGACGCGCAGGGCGCGATTGCAGAAGTCGACGTCAATCCGTTCCTGGTGAGCGAAAAGGGCGGTGTGGCACTTGACGGGCTTGTTGTCCTCAATCGCTGAAGAGTCCTGAAGTAGGGCTTGGCCCCGCTCTCGCTGCTCGTTTAGAAAGGGAAGAGGCCGCGTAGTAAGCGCGACCCGATAACCGTCGAGGGAGGGCAGAGGGTGAAGCGTCACGTGATCATTCCTTTGATCGTGGCTTGCGCCCTCTTCATGCAGAACCTCGATTCCACATCGCTCGCCACCGCTCTGCCGACCATTGCAGCTTCCTTTGGTGAATCGCCTTTGCGCCTGCATCTGGCGATCACCGCTTATCTTCTGGCGGTCGCCGCTTTTCTGCCGATGAGCGGATGGGTGGCTGATAAATATGGCGCGCGCATCGTCTTTCGCGTCTCCATTGTGATTTTCACACTCTCATCCATCGCCTGCGGTCTGTCGCAAGATTTCAACCAGCTCATCATTGCGCGCATTGTTCAAGGATTTGGCGGCGCTTTGATGGTGCCGGTCGGGCGCCTCATTCTCGTGCGCTCTGTGCCGAAATCAGAACTTGTCAGCGCTATGGCTGTGATGGGCATTCCCTCGGTCATTGGTCCGATCATGGGGCCGTTGCTTGGTGGTCTGATTACCACTTACTCGCATTGGCGCGGGATTTTCTGGATCAATGTGCCGGTGGGCGTGCTGGGGTTCTTCCTGGCTGGAAAATATATCGAGAATATGCGCGAAGAAGAGATGAAGCCTTTCGATTGGACAGGCTTTGCACTCACCGGATTCGGGCTTGCTGCAACGGTTTTCGGCCTCGACACAGCTTTTGCTAAAAATAGCCCGGATGCTTTGGGCCTTGGGCTTTTAGCGTCTGGCCTCATCGCATTGGCGATCTATGTGGTCTATTCACGGCGCGTTCCCAATCCGATTATGGATTTGAGCCTCATGCGCATCCCCACTTTTCGCGTGAGCGTTACCGGTGGGTCGGTTTTTCGCATTGGTGTGGGCGCAATTCCCTTTCTGCTGCCGCTTTTGATGCAGGAAGGTTTTGGCTATTCGCCTGTGGAATCGGGTGCTCTGACCTTTTTGTCCGCCGCTGGCTCTCTTGGTATGCGTACTTTGTCTAAGCGGGTGCTGCGTAAGTTTGGTTATCGCCGGGTGCTGATCTGGAATGGATTGATTGCCAGTCTCTTCATGGGCGTGTGTGCATTCTTCAATGCGGACATGCCGGTGTGGATCATGATGGCGCTTATTTTCTGGGGGGGCGTGACGCGCTCGCTCGAATTTACCGCACTCAATTCCATTGCCTTTGCGGATGTGGAACGCGCTGAAATGAGCCATGCGATGAGTTTCTCGCAGCTGGCGCAGCGCCTGTCGCTGACGCTGGGTGTGGCACTGTCCGCCATCATCCTGCATCAGGTAGCGGGAGACATTTCGCCCCTGCCGGTGAGTGCTTTTTCCATCGCCTTTGCGCTGATCGGGGTTGTGTCGACCCTGTCCATTTTCAGCTTTATGAGCCTCCATCAGGAGGCCGGTGCCGTGCTCGCCGGGCGCAAAGCCGAGGCCAAAAGCGAGACAAATTGATTCGCACATCCGCTTTGGCAGAGATCCCGAAATGGGTATAGATGCTCAAAATATCGATAAACAATCGCCAAGCTGCCGCTACGGAACAGCATAGCTAGAGCTAGTAAATGGCTAAGCTGAAGTATTTTTGTAACTTTTTTTGCAATTTTCTTATCTGTAAACGGCACGTTTGCATTTCTTAAGCTATGCTTCTCGTTATGCCGGGGGGCAAGGTTTGCGTGCCATTGTGGCCCATCGGCTTCTTTTGGGAGAAAGAGGCTCGAAACTGATGAAGGCTTTTGACGACAATTTTGAATCCGCGCGCCGTCATTTTGGCGTCGCCCTGATCGATCTGAATTATGCGGTGGCTGATCTCGCCCGCGCGAATGTCAGCGAAGAGATGGAAATCGGCACATCAGCCGCGATTGAATTGCTCAATCGTGAAATCGAACGTTTGGCGGAGCTGTCCGCTTTCATTGATCGCGTGGCAGACCGTAGGCCTGGTGAAGATCCCGCTGTGCTTGATCAATGGTGGCCCGAATTGACAAGGCGCGACAAAAAACTCGCGCGGGGCTGAGAAACAAATATGGCGCGCTTTCGGGCGCGCCATTTTTTATGCCTTGTAGAAATCCCGATACCAATCGACGAAGGCGCGCACGCCATCTTCCACGCTGGTTTGGGGCAGAAAGCCCGTGAGCTTTTCCAATTCATCCGTCGCGGCCAATGTGGCCTGGGGTTCGCCCGGCTGCATGGGCAATTCATTGCGCAAAGCTGTGCGCCCCGTCGCTTTCTCAATCGCCGCAATATAGGCTTTGAGTTCCACCAATCGTCCGCCTGCAATATTGAGCACGCGCCATGGTGCGGCGGGCGATCCGTTTGAATCATTCGACGCCGTGGGCGTGAGTGGCAGAAGGCGCACAATGCCTTCGATACAATCATCCACATAAGTGAAATCGCGCTGCATCTGGCCATTGTTGTAAATGTCGATGGGTTTGCCTTCGAGAATAGCGCGCGTGAATTTGAACAGCGCCATATCGGGGCGGCCCCATGGGCCATAGACGGTGAAGAAACGCAGCACGCTCGTCGGCTGGTTCCACATATGCGCATAGGAATGGGCCATGGCTTCCGTGGCGCGCTTGGTTGCAGCATAGAAAGAGAGCTGATGGTCCGTGCGATCTTTTTCTGCAAAGGGCATGGCATTGGCGCCATAGACCGAGCTGGTCGAGGCCATCAGAAAATGTTGCGCAGGGCAGGCGCGTAAAGCTTCCAGCAGATTGAATGTGCCGATGATGTTGGAATCGACATAGGAGCGCGGCGCTTCCATCGAATAGCGCACGCCTGCTTGGGCAGCGAGATGGATGACAATATCGGCGCGCGTATCCTGTACAAGCCGCGTCAGCGCGACGTCATCTTCCAGCATGATCTCATGGGCCTGGAAGTGATTGGAGGTCAGCAAAGCCGCATGGCGCGCGCGCTTCAGCGCCGGATCATAATAATTCGTCATGCCATCCAGGCCGACAATTTCATGACCTTCCGCCAGCAACCTGCGGCAGAGATGAAAGCCAATGAAACCGGCGGAACCGGTGACGAGAATGCGCATGAAAAACGTCCTTTGCGCTGAACCTATGCCCGCAAATGGGCGGGCAAAGCAAGCGCGTTGCTAGTCGGCGTCGGGGGAGGCTTTATAGGCGTCGATAATCTCCGAACCCGTCGCGCGCCAGACCTGATCATGCCCGGCAATATAGGCCAGAGCCCGCCCAAGCGCGCGGATACGGTGCGGCACACCCGTCAGGAAGGGATGCAGCGCAATGCACATGACGCGTGGCAGGTGCGCACCTTCTTCGTAAAGCACGTCGAATGTTTCGCAGATACGCCGCTCGAAATCCTGCGTTGAAATGGAAGGCATGTTGAACAAGGGCATGTCGTTCAACTCGAGCGTATAGGGGATCGAATAAAGCCCATTGTTCATGCGGAAGGGCAGATCGTCACTCACCCAATCGGCAACATAATCGACGCCATGTTCTTTCAAGAGGCCCAGCGTGTTCCATGTCTCGGTGAGGCCGGGCCCAAGCCAGCCGCGCATTTTTTGTCCCTGATCTTCAATGGCACGGCGTGTCGCGGCGATGGTGGCGCGCTCTGTCTCAATATCCATGCCGGTCAAAGGCGTGGAATTGGTGAGGCCATGTCCCATCAATTCCCATTTCAGCTTGGCACATTCTTCCATGATGCGCGGATAGTGCTGCGCCACTTCGCCATTCAAAGCGACGCTGCCGCGAAAGCCGTGCTTCTCCATCGTTTCCATCATGCGCCAGACGCCGACGCGATTGCCGTAATCGCGGCGCGAATAATTGCGCACATCCGGCGCATTGGCGCCGCGCTCCAAATGGAAATGTTCGATATTGGGGACAATCCACACGGCCACGCGCGCTTGATGGGGCCAGACGACCGGCTTGCGCTCAACAATGGGCCGATAGGGAAAGAGCGAGGCGGGGTCGAAGTCCATGGGGCGATTCCTTGACGCGTGCTTTTTTCAAATCATGCACGTCTTGTTGCCAAGTTCCAGTGTGATCAGGCGAGAATCTCGCAGCGCCCGCGCTCGAGCACGAGGCAGGTGAGGCGATTTGAATCATAAGCGCCCGTGTCGAGATTGATGCGGTTCGCATGAAATTCGGGCTCATTCACCGGTGTGTGGCCATGAATGATGATGCGGCCGTGATCGGCATCGCTGCTGAGAAAAGGCTCGCGGATCCAGAGCAGATCATCGGCCTGTTGCTGCGCCAGAGGCAGGCCCGGCCGCACGCCAGCATGACAGAAGTAGTAAGGCCCAAGCTCAAAGCAATTTTGCAGGTCAGCCAAGAACAGGAGATGGTGCGGTGGCATGAGCCGCGACAAAGCATGCTGCGCCTCAGGATAGCCTTGGCCGACAATCACCTCTTGAATATCGACTCCATAAGAGGCCAGCGTCTCGAGCCCGCCAAAATGGCGCCATTGATCCATCGTGTCAGGGTCTGACAAAAAGCTCTGCAACATGGTTTCGTGATTGCCGCGCAAACAGATGGGGGGTGCGGGTGTTTTCAGGCTCGCCAGTCTTTCAATGATGCCCGCTGAATCCAGCCCGCGGTCAATGTAATCACCGAGCAGAACGAGGCGCACTTCCGCCATGGGGTGGCGGTCGAGATCTTGCGCAATGGCCGTGCAGCGCTGATCAAACAGGTCGAGGCGGCCGTGAATGTCGCCGACCACGTACAGCCGCAGATGTTCCGGCAGGTCTTGTGCGCTCTGATCATTCATCGCGCTAGAATGGCAGGTGAATGGGTCAAAAACGGGACCGGCTCAAACAAAGAGGGGCTGCCGTGAAGCAGCCCCTCCATTGTCTTTGCCGCAGCGGTTGCGTTTACTGGACGCCCACCTCAGCGGAGGCCTGGATCCAGCTACAAAGCTCCGGCGTATGACAATGAGACACTGGATCACCTCCTTTCGTTGTTGAAGAACGAGGTCAGTCTGCTGGCGAATCACTGCGACCTGCAAGCAGATTTTTTTGGGCGTCCGCCCCAGATGGGCGGCGTTAACTTTTCATTAAGTTTTAAGGGGCGCTGCCACCTTTGCATCCAAGCGCTGGGCGTGCGAGTTTCGCCAAGGATTTAAGGAAGAGGGGAAATGCCATGTTCACGGTTGAGATCGCTGGTCGGCCTATTGCAGTGACCAATGCGGATGAGTCACAGGCGCGTGAACTGATCGAGAGTGAGGAATTCCGCGAGGACCTCACGGCCATTCGTTGCGAAGGCAAGCCGCTTTGGGATGGCAAAGCTGAGATTATGTTGCGCAAAGCAACCGAGGATGAAGAAGACGAATTTGAAGATGCCGATGATCTTGATGAAGATGAAACGGCAGATGAAGACGAGGCTTCAGTCGTGTTTCTCGTTGATATTGATGACGAAGATGAAGAAACGGGCGCTTAAGCGCCCGTTTTTACTTCTTTCCGCCGCCAGAGCGTTGCAGGCTTTTGATGCGCAGGGGCGGTTGCCCAGATTTGTCGGCAATCTCGCGATCTTGCTGTTCAATCACTTTGCGCGCCGGTTCATCGCCATCGAGACCACCGAGCAATTCGCCCGGCACGCGGCGGTTTGAGCGGCGCGAGCCATCCTCATAGAGAACGTCGAAGAGGACGAATTCGCTTTTGGCCGTTGGTTTCTTCGCCATAGTCTTCACTCCATTCCGGCCAAAGCACTCGAGCATGACGCAACCGTCAGGCCATAGCTTGCGTGCAATCATAGACGAAACGAAGGATATCCCGCCGTCCGCAATCGCGCAGCTCCAGACCGGCGTAATCGGCTTCGAGGCCTGAGTAAAGTCTCAGCGGCAGTTCAACACTGACCAAAGCAGTTCTCTTGAGCTCAGCCATCTCCAATGCCTTGTCAATCAGCGCGTGAACGCTGGCCTCTTGCGGGGGCATATCGGTCACGGTGACGGAGAGGAGGCCCCCTTGGCCCGGAAGCGTGGCGTGCAAAAGGCGCTCGAGATCCGACAAGGTCATGGGCCCTGGCTCCGTGGCTGCAGCGTGAAAAACGCTTAACGGAGGCTTGAGCCGAAAGTTTCCCTCGCGTGATCTCTGATTGATTCTGCAAAGCGAAACAAAGGGCTACCTTTTATGAAGCATATTGTTTCAACTCTTGAAGCATATGCATTTGATTAAGACAATTACGTGATGATCTCAGTATTGACTGCACGTGAGCCAGAACTTGGCCGCGCTCAGCCAAGCCGTTTCTCAAGTCTTGTACCGGGCGCGTTATGTCTCTCATTGTCATTCTGGACGACCGGGTCTCGAACCGGAATATTTTCGCCAAGCTCGCCGCCTCAATCGAGGAAGATGTGGCGGTTCGTACCTTTGGTGATCCGGAAGAAGCGCTGACTTGGCTGGGAGCGCATACGCCAGACCTCGTCATCACCGATTATAAAATGCCCGAAATGGATGGCGCGGAATTCATCCGTCGCTTTCGCGAATTGCCATCCTCGGTTGACGTGCCGGTGATTGTTATCACGGTTTATGAAGAGCGCACTTTCCGTTTGCGTGCTTTGGAAGCCGGCGCCACGGATTTCCTTCATTCCCCCGTCGACCATCATGAATTTGTCACCCGTGCCCGCAATCTCTTGAAGTTGCATAAGCAGCAGATGTTGCTGGCCAGCCGCGCCACCCATTTGCAGCGTGAATTGGAGCATAGCGAGCGTTCACGCGAGCACGCCTTGCGCGATTCTCGCGAGCGTTTGGCGCAAGTCATTGACACTCTGCCGGTGTCCATTTGTGCGACGGGCTCGGATGGCTGTTTGCTCTTTGCCAATACGGCCAAGGCTGATTGGCTCGGGCTCGAAGCGGAGCACATGGTGGGCCAAAGCCTGGTCACGCTGTTTGGCGAGGAGGCTGGTGAGCGCATGTTGGCGCTCAACCGCATGGTGTTTGAAACAGGCAAAGCTCTGCCACCGTTTGAAGATGAAATGGTGGATCGTGAAGGCGAGACGCGTGTTTTTCTCACCACCAAATCGCCGCTCAAAGATCATATGGGGCAAGTGATCGGCGTACTCACCAGCGCGCTTGACATAACCGGGCGCAAGCGCACGGAAGGTTATTTGCGGCATCTGGCGCATCATGACCCGCTGACTGATTTGCCCAATCGCACGCTTTTGCATGAACGCATGCGCCGATTGATTGCGCGCGCCCGGCGCGGCGACCAGCCCTTTGCTCTGCATCTGCTCGATTTGGACGGGTTCAAAGCCGTCAATGATCTGCTCGGCCATTCGGCAGGTGATCGCTTCATCTGTCATGTCGCCCAGCAATTGCGCCAGACCATTCGTGCTGAAGATACTTTGGCGCGCCTTGGCGGTGATGAATTTGCGATTTTGCAGGCGCATGTGACATCGAGCGAGGATGCATCTGAATTTGCGCGGCGTGTTTTGGAGATGGTTGCCCAGGCGTCAGACTTTGAAAGCAGCGGCCTGCGCACGACAGCCAGTATTGGCATTGCCATTCATCCTGATGATGGCATGGATGGCGAAGATCTTTTGAAAAATGCCGATCTGGCCATGTATCGGGCGAAAGCCGAGCAGGGCAATGCTTATTGCTTCTATGCCGCCGACATGCAGGCGCGGGCACGCAATGATGCATTGCTCGACAATGAATTGCGCCGTGCGCTCGCAAATGAAGAATTTCTGCTCTATTACCAGCCGCAAGTGGATATGCGCAGCGGCGAGATTGTGGGGGCGGAAGCTCTGCTGCGCTGGAATCGCGGTGGCAATGGCATTGTCGGCCCCGGCATCTTCCTCACGCGCTGCGAAGAGAATGGTCTCATCATTCCGCTCAATGAATGGGTGTTGCGCGAAGCTTGCCGTGAAGCGCGCAGCTGGCATGAGATGGGGCTTGAGGGGTTGCGCGTCAGCGTCAATCTCTCGCCTGTGCAATTCCGCAAGCGGCATATGCCAGACCTCATCGCTGATGTCTTGCGCGAGACAGAGCTTGATGCCCACTGCCTCGACCTTGAATTAACCGAAAGCATTGTGGTTGGCGATTTTGATGCCGTGGCGGCTGATCTGCGCCAATTGCTTGATCTGGGTGTGCATGTGTCGATTGATGATTTCGGCACGGGCTATTCGTCGCTCTCTTATGTCAAGAAATTCCCGGTGGATCGCCTCAAGATCGATCAGAGTTTTGTCCGCAATCTGACCAGTGATCCCAATGATGCGGCCATTGTGCGCGCCATTCTGACCTTGGGCCACAGTCTGAATTTGCAGGTTGTTGCGGAGGGCGTTGAAACAGCCGAGCAATTGGCGCGTCTGCGTGATGAAGGCTGCGATGAAGTGCAGGGCTATTATTTCGGTCGCCCCATGCCCGCGCGCGATTTCATTGCGCTTGTTTCCAAAGAGCCTCCGCTCGCCGCTTCGGCCTAAAGGGGCGCTGTCATGTCAATGTCACACAAGAGCGTGCGCGCGCAGGGCAAGCATTGGCTGATCGCGCGCCTCACCAATCGGCCAGACAGCGAACATGAGCTCACCTTGAGCCGCTTGGCACTCAGCATGGTGGCGTTTCTGGCTTTGTTCATCGGCTATTTGGGTGGTAGTGAAGATCACAGGCTGTTTCTCGAAAAGATCGGCATCTATTTCATCGCCTTTACAGGCGCGACTTTGTTTCTCTTTGTGCATCTGCTGGTCTATCCGGGCGTGTCGCGCTTTCGCCGATTGCTTGGCATTCCGATTGATATTGGCTGCGTCGCTTATCTGATGCATTCGGGTGATGAGCTGACTGCCTTCACCTATCCGATTTTTCTCTGGGCAATTTTTGGTAATGGCTTTCGCTTTGGCGTGAAATATTTGTTTATTGCTGCCATTTTTGGGTTTCTGGCATTCCTTGCTGTCATTGTGACGACGCCCTTCTGGCGTGAGAATCGCGAATTGAGCGGCGGCTTGCTGGCCGGCCTCATCATTCTGCCTGTCTATGTCTCTATGCTCATTCGCCGCTTGTCTGAGGCCAAGCGTCAGGCGGAAGAGGCCAGTCGCGCCAAGAGCCTCTTTTTGGCCTCGCTCAGCCATGAATTGCGCACGCCGCTCAATGCTGTGATTGGTTTGAGCGATATGCTTGCAGGCGGACAATTGCCGCGCGGGCAGGCCGATATGGCGCGCACCATCGGCAAGTCAGGGCGCTCGCTGCTCAATCTGATCAATTCTCTGCTCGATTTGTCCCGCATGGAAATCGGCAAGAAGCCGCAAATGGGCGTCTTCGCCTTGCAAGAAATGCTCCATGACATTCGCGACATGCTGAATGTTCAGGCGCAGGCCAAGGGGATTGCGCTGGTGCTGCAGCTTGATCCGCATCTGCCGCGGCATGTGCAGGGCTCGATGCGTCATTTTGAGGAAGTGTTGATCAATCTCGTCGGCAATGCAGTCAAATTCACCAGCCATGGCTCGGTGCGCATCGAGGCGCGTGTGGTGGATGAAACAGATGAGACCATGCGGCTGCGTCTGGAAGTGAAAGATACGGGCATTGGCATTGCGTCGGAAGCACAGGCTCGGATTTTTGAATCTTTCACGCAAGCTGATGAGACGATTATTGATCGCTTCGGCGGCACAGGTCTCGGTCTTGCGATTGCGCGCCAGCTGGTGGTTGCCCATGGCGGCGAGATTGGTGTTGAGAGCAATTTGGGGCAGGGCTCGACCTTCTGGTTTGAAATGCAAGTTGGCACGGTCCGCGAAGACGAGATGATGGAGCAAGCGCCAGCCGCGCCCGTGCGCTGTCTTCGGCCTTTGCGGATTTTGGTGGCGGAAGACAATCGCACCAATCAAATGGTGCTCGCCCAAATTTTGAAACAAGACGGGCATGAGGCGGTGATGGTCGAGAATGGCGATCTCGCGGTGGAGGCTCTGCTCCAAGAGAGTTTCGATCTTGTTCTGATGGATCTGAATATGCCCGTGATGAACGGGCTGGATGCAGCAAAATTTTATGCTTTTGCCATGGTCGGGCAGGATCGCGTGCCAGTGATTGCACTGACCGCCGATGCGACAGAACAAACGGCCGAGAAATGTCGCGCGGCGGGCATGGTGGCTTGTCTCAACAAGCCGATTGAGCCGCAGGCTTTGCTCGACGCTGTTGCGCAACATGGTCTGAAAGCCGCACCTGTCGTTGCGCCCTCAACACAGGCCAGACTGGACGATGCCCCGGCCAGCACCGAGTCGGTTGATCCGCGTGCTTTGAGCGATTTGGAGAAGCTTGGCGGCAAGACGTTTGTCAGTGAGATTGTCGCGCAATTCATCAGTGATGCGGTACTCGTCTTACAAAAGCTGGGCGAGGCCGTGCAGGCGCAAGATGTGTCGGCCTTTCGTGATCATGCGCATGCATTGCGCTCATGTGCGGCCAATGTCGGGGCGCAGGGCGTCTATCGCCGGTGTCTGGATTTGCGCGACATTGACGAGGGCGAATTGGCGCGCGCGGGTCTCACCCATGTGCGCGCGCTAGAGCGTGATTTTGCATCGGCCTGTGGTATTTTACGCCCGCTGGTGCAGGCGGCCTAAGTGCGCTCGACCCTCCGGCGCTGCGCGAGCGCGAGGCGTTCCATGCGGCGCAAATCTGTTTCGCCCAGTTGCATGGCTGCTTCGACCCAGATGTCGGTGATGTCGCAGAGCTCCTCAAAGGTGAGGGGCGACACACGCTGGCGCGCTTGGATGAGCGATTTGTGCAAGCGGTAACGCGCTTCGCCACCGGCGATGAATTTGCGCACTTCAGCCTCGCCCTCACCATCATCGGCCAGAATATCGACAATGCCCATCTCATAAAGCTCTTCAGCCGAATAGATTTTGCCTGAGAGGATCATGCGCTCGGCCCGGCCAAAGCCGATCTTGCGCGACAAAAAGCTCATCGAGCCCATGCCGGGGAAGAGATTGAACAGAACTTCCGGCAGGCCGAGGCGCGCGCTGCGCTCGGCCACCAGAATGTTGAAAGACATGGCGCCTTCAAAGCCGCCACCCAAAGCATCACCTTGCACAAGGCCAATGGTGAGGACAGGCGTATTGAAACCCATCGCCATGTGAAAAGCGACGTCGCAGCAATCCACCGCATAAGTGCGCAAGCTTTCGCGATCCTGCGTGCGGATCATCGTCACAAAATGCTGCAGATCGCCGCCGAGATTATAAATGCCGGGCAAGCGCGACGCGCCGACGAAATAGCGCAGACCAACCTGCACCGCATGATCATGGATGCTGTGCCGCAGCGTAATCAATTCATGCAGCAATGATGGGGTGAAACTCGGCGGCCCTTTCGGGCGCATGAAGCACCAGAGCGCGGCATTGGCGGCGTCCATCTGCACGTCGAGCTCGCGCAAAGGGGGCAAAGGCAGAGCCTGTGGCGCGGCTGTGGGAGCTGGTCGGAGAAGGCGGGGCTGCGCCGGGTCCTGCCGGACAAAGGGCAAAGCTTCAGCCAAAGGCCGAGGCTTGGTGCCAAGGGGAAGGTCAAAATACGCCATTACTCACTCTCCCGCCGCTTGCGAGTGCACAACCGGTGCGGGAATAAAGGTAAACAGAATTTAATGTTTGTGAACCATTTTGTTACAAATGATCCCAAAATGGTTAATGGCCCCAAGGTCAAAACAGAACTGAATTGCTCAATATTTGAAAGCAGCCAGAGGGGCTTGTCAGAACGCGACACGCTTTTTGTTGGCCGATCTCACGATTTCGCATGGGGCGTGTCGCGCAATTCCTTTTCCTCCATCCGGCCGAGGAACAGGAAGGAGAGGGCCAGCGACACGGCGGTCAAGAGAAAGAGCCAGGTGAAACCGCGTGCCAAGCCATCGGTGTTTTGGGCTGTGGCGCGCAGCAAGATTTCATGCGCGCTGCCGCGCGCCGCGCCCGACAGGCTGATGAGAATGGTGCCAAAGCAGGCCACAGCAAAAGCACTACCCAGTTGGCGTAAGAAATTCAGCAGCGCCATGGTCGCTCCCATTTCATGGCGCGGCACAGCATTTTGCAAAGCTGTCGTGGTGACGGGCAACATGGCGCCAAGTCCCATGGACAGCGAAGCCAGCACGATTTCCAGCACGACCAAATGCATGTGTTGTGCGAAAGCAAAAAGCAGCAGAGCGGCGACAATGGAAACAGCAAGGCCAATCATGCCTGGGCGTTTATAACGCGGGCTTCGCCCCATAATGCGGCTGGCAATGCCCGCACCAATGGTTGTGCCCACAACCAAGGGGACCAGCGCCATGCCGGCAGCATCGGCATCAAAGCCCAGCACGATTTCAAAATAGATCGGCAGGAAGATGATGAGCCCAATCAGCACGCTCATCGAAAAGCAAACCGAGACCGTGCCGTTGAAGACAATCTGGTTCGACAAAACAGTGATGGGGATCAGCGGCTCACGCGCATGGCGCAGACGCAGCACAAGGCCAGCCAATAAAACCGCTGATGTGCCCAGAAGTCCCAGAATGACAGGCGAATCCCACGCATGGCGCGTGCCGCCCCAACTCAGGGCAAGCATCAAGCTGACCGACATGCCGATCATCAAAACAGAACCCGCAATATCAAGATCATGCGGGCGGCCATGGCTGGGCAAGCGGCGCAATTTACGATCGGTCATGAGATAAGCGGCAAGACCGAGCGGCAGATTGATCCAGAAGATCATCGTCCAATGCAGATATTCTGAAAAGAATCCGCCAATGACGGGCCCACCCAATCCTGCAGCAAGCCAAGTTGTCTGAATATAGACCTGATATTGCGGGCGCTGTTTGGGCGGGATGATGTCGCCCACAATCGCTTGGGTGAGCGCGATCAAACCGCCACCGCCCAAGCCCTGCAAGCCGCGCGCAAGAACAAGTGCCAGCATATTGGTCGAAAGTGCGCAGGCGATGGAGCCGATCACAAAGATGCAAATGGCAATCAGCAGAATGGGGCGTCGCCCGTGAATATCGCTAAGCTTGCCATAGAGCGGCGTCACAGCCGTTGAGACGAGCAAGTAAGAGGTGACGATCCACGGCAGATTTTCGAGGTCCCCCAAAACGCGGCCGAGCGTTGGCATGGCGGGGGCGACAATGGTCTGGTCGAGCGCGCCCATAAATTGGGCGAGCATCAAGCCGCTCATGATGGACACGATCTCGCGTCGGCTCAGGTCTGAGGAAGGCGCCGCCGCCGATGAGGTCATGGTGTGTCCGAGATCCGCTCGCTTGGGTTGAGGGCCGCGATTTAGGGGGCTCCGAGCGGCGGGGTCAATGGCTTCAGGCACTGGAATGATGGCCCCCGGAGCAGGGGCTGCTTTTGCGGGTCGCCTGTGAATTTGTTTGAGGCTTTGTGCAAAAGCCCAGCACCGGGTGCAGGCGCCCTCCCTCAGGGGCCGGCGAAGTTCGTTTTCGCTCCAATCCGTCGGTCGATCCTCCCCGTATCTTTGGGTGTGTGGACTGCCGGCGACGCGCGGTTCCGCACAGGGTTTTAAGCCGGGTGGTCTTCATGGCGTTTATGCCTTGAACGTCGCGCGGCAGAGCTTCATATGTGAGCGAACCAGATCGCCAATTTTGTCTGGGCCAAGTCGAAGGAGAAAACATGACGTTCAAGACCACTCTGGCGGCCGCTGCCGCTTTCGCCCTGATCGGTTTCGCTGGACAGGCTATGGCGCAAGACGCTGAAGCCGGTGAGAAGAGCTTTGCCAAGTGCCGCGCTTGCCACCAGATTGGCGAAACCGCCAAGAACAGCGTCGGCCCTAACCTCAATGGTTTGATCGGCCGCCATTCTGGCGCGGTTGAAGGCTATAATTATTCGGACGCCAACAAGAGCTCGGGCCTGACCTGGGACGAAGCGACGTTCAAGGAATATATCAAGAACCCGCGCGCCAAGGTTCCTGGCACGAAGATGGTCTTCGCTGGCATCACCAACGAAACCGAAATCGACAATCTCGTTGCTTACCTGAAGCAGTTCGATAAGGACGGCAAGAAGAAGTAAGCCTGAAAAATTTGGAGAGCGCGGATGACTTCTGTACTTTCAGACGATGTCATTCGCGCTCGCCTCGCAAAAGAGCTGCCGCAATGGGCGCTCATTGATGGTGCACTGGAGCGCACTTATAAAACCAACGGCTGGAAATCGACCTTGATGGTGGTCAATGCCATTGGGCATATGGCCGAAGCTGCTTGGCACCATCCTGATCTTCATGCCTCATGGCCTGCAGTCAAAGTGCGTCTCAATACGCATGATGCAGGTGGCATTACGGAAAAAGATTTCGCGCTGGCCACACAGATTGAAAAGATGATCATGTGGCAGCCCGCACGCGAAGGCTCGGCCCTCGAAGGCACACCGAGCGATCCGCAATACGCCTATATTTCCTACAAAGACTGAGATCCGCGCTGCGTATGGACGCCAGCGCGGAGAGGCGCTAGAGCTGGTGTTCATCCAGTCAGCCTGATCTCATTTGCAATGACCCAGCGCCAGCCAGATTCCGCACCACCCGCTCGCTTCGGCGCGCTTGCTACCCTGCCTGTCTTTTTCAAGCTCGCAGGGCGCACAGTTGTGCTGGCAGGTGGTGGCGATGGTGCCGCTTGGAAAGCGGAGCTCTTGGCTGCGACCGGCGCACATGTGCGCGTCTTTTGCGCTGAGCCATCCGACAAAATGCGCGCGACCGTGTCTGATCTTGCCAATGTGGAATGGATCGCGCGCGCTTGGGCTGCTGCTGATCTTGCGGATGCGTCTCTCGCAATTGGGGATGTTGAGAGTGATGAAGAAGCGCAAGCTTTTCGGGATGCCGCGCGCGCAAGCGGTGTTCCAGTGAATGTCGTTGATCGCCCCGCTTTTTGCGATTTCCAATTCGGTTCGATTGTAGAGCGCTCGCCCGTTGTCATCGGCATTTCAACCGATGGCGCCGCGCCTGTCTTTGGACAAGAAATCCGCGCACGCATTGAAACCATTCTGCCGCAGGGTTTGCGGCTCTGGGCGCAGGCAGCGAAGAATTGGCGCCCTGCTGTCTTGGCGAAGAAATTTGATTTCCGCACACGCCGCGGCTTTTGGGAGCGCTTTACCGCACTCGCTTTTGCCAAAGCCGACGAGCAGCCGCAGGACACAGATCTCCACGATCTTTTGGCGCAAGTTGAAACTGGCCTTGTTGATCTCCCGCGCGGCTCGGTGGCTCTGGTGGGCGCGGGGCCGGGTGATCCTGATCTTCTCACCGTCAAAGCCGTGCGCGCGCTGCAATCAGCCGATGTTGTTCTCTATGATGATCTCGTCTCGCCGCGGACTGTCAATGCAGCACGGCGTGAAGCCACCCGCATCGCAGTGGGCAAGCGCGGATATAAACCGTCCTGCACACAAGAAGATATTACGGCCATGCTTGTTACGCTGGCGCGCGAGGGCAAACGCGTTGTGCGTTTAAAAGGTGGCGACCCAATGATTTTCGGTCGCGCGGGCGAAGAAATTGCAGGCGTCGTGCAAGCGGGTATTCCGATTGAGATTATTCCCGGTGTGACGGCGGCGTCCGGTGCGGCGGCATCTTTGGGTGTGTCGCTAACCGAGCGAGATGTCGCGCGCCGTCTCCAATTCATCACGGCCCATGGGCGCAATGGGAAATTGCCAGATGATCTGGCCCTGTCTGCTTTGACAGATCCACGCGCCACCACGGTTGTTTACATGGGCGTGAAAACATTGCCGCTGTTGATTGAGCGGCTTTTGGCGCAAGGCATGGATCCCACAACGCCCGCCATTGCGGTGGAACGCGCCACTTGGCCTGATGAGCGGCGCATTGCTGCTCCTTTGTCCTCCTTGTCCCAACAAGTTGCGCAGGCGCAGATTGCGGGCCCCTGTCTTGTTTTGATCGGGGCGGCTGTGGGCGGTCCTGTGCTGCCTGTGCGCGGCACATTGGCCTGATCAGCCAGTCTTCTGCAAGCCTTTATGATTCAGCGCTTTGCGCGGCAATCCGCGCATGAGGGGGGGAACGATTGTCCAACTCGCCCCGTTACCGCTGCGGGTCAGAGCGAGGAGGACCTTATGGAGCAGGAGCGCAAGTCGAACCGCGGTTTTGCATCGATGGATCGAGAGAAACAGCGCGAAATCGCTCGCAAGGGTGGACGCAGTGTTCCCAATGAGAAACGCAGCTTCTCCCAAAATCACCAACTGGCATCGGAAGCGGGCCGTAAGGGCGGACATTCGTCGCACGGCAATCGCCGCAATAATCCGAAAGGAAGCTGAGAAGCGCGTGTCTATGGCGCGCGCTGTTAGCTCTAACAAATAAAAAAAGCGCCGCTCATCGCGGCGCTTTTCTTTGGTGCATTGAAGTTTATTCGGATGGCGGCATGGCTGCTTTTTTCGCGCCACCATGAGAGGCGTGTCCGCCCTTGCGACCCGCCGCGGAGGCGAGTTCATGGTTTTGCGAGAATGAGCGCTTGGCGGGGTTCACATTCTGCCCACCCTTGCGGCCAGCTTCCGCTGCCAGATTTGGGTTTTGGGAGAAGCTGCGTTTCTCATTGGGAACGCTTTCGCCACCCTTGCGAGCGATTTCGCGCTGGCGCTCGGGACTCATCGCAGCAAAGCCGCGAAGGGACTTCTTTTTCTCTTCCATGGATTGCCTCGCCTCGTTGCGGTCAAGATGACAAAGGGGAAACGCGAAGGAGAAGCTTCGGTTCCTGCCAAGACGAGGCTTTTTTAACTTTGCCATTCTTTTTTGAAAGAAACGCAGCCGGAACTCTCCAAGGGACCCCTCGTTAGCTGCAGGTTGAACGGCGTAGCCATGGAGGACGCGGTGAGAAAAATCCTAATTGCCTCAGCCCTGACGGTGGTTTTGGCGGGCTGTGGCCCAAGCCCTGCTGAGAGGACCCTTACGGGGGCCGCTGTGGGCGGCGTCACAGGGGCTGCCATTGGCGGCTTGGCGACGGGCACCGGCGGTGGTGCCGCAGTGGGCGCCGCGATCGGTGCTGTGGGTGGGGCGGCGATTGGCGCGGCCAGCAGCCCGCTTTACGACCGCTGTTATATTGACGATTACGGCCGGGAAATCTGCCGTCGCTCCTAAATCGCGACGTGAAATAGCAAAAGGGCACCTTTTCAGGTGCCCTTTTTTCTATTTCACAGACCGTCAGCGGACGCCCAGCAAAAGCCAGCTGCCGATGAGCACGGCGAGGATGAGCACGGCAGCTAAAATAAATGTGAGCCGCACGCCGCCGCGGCCTTGGCGGGCACGTTGCGGATTGATGTTGAGGCGCGGCTCACGCATGCGGTTTACTCCGCCGCAGATTGATTGACGCTCCTGAGAGCCAGTTCGCTCAAAAGCTTGTCCGTCTTCTTCTCTTCTTCCAGCGTTTGCTGCAGCAGTTTGACGGCATTCTTCATGCCGAGCTGCTGTGCCCAAGCGATCAACGTGCCGTAACGTGAGATTTCATAATGCTCGACGGACTGAGCCGCGGCGAGGATAGCAGCATCGCGCACATGCCCATCCTCGACTTCTTCCATCATCTCTTTGGCTTCAGCAATAATGCCATCCATTGCCTCGCATCGGACAGCGCGCGCGGGCGCTTCGCATTCTTCGAATACTTTTTCAAGCCGCTCCACCTGGCCCTCGGTTTCTTCACGATGTTTTTCGAAGGCTTGTTTCAGCTCAGGTGTCTGCGTCTGTTTGATCATTTTCGGCATGCTGCGCAGGATCAGCTTTTCGGCGTAGTAAACATCCTTGAGCATATAGAGGAAGAGATCATCCATTGTTTTCACGGCAGCCATGGTCTTGCTCCTCGGGCTGGTGGCAAAGCCGAACTCAACCGCTTTGCGTATGCGAAGTTCCGAGTGCCTGAGCTGTCTGGCGCGGCTTGATGTGCGGCTCAGGACATTTCTGTTTCGCGCGGAAATAGTTGCTCCAGGGATCCTCATTTTCACAGGCGATGCGTTCGCTGCTGCTCGCAGCGGGAAAAAGCGCCGCGGGACAAGAGACGAGGGCGAGTTTGAGATAGCCCTTCCCATTCGCCCGTGGCGCCATGTTTGTCAGCTCCGATTTTTAGAAGGTCCAATAGGGCTGCTCGCCATAATAATCATAGACGCGCTTGCCACCGCCGCTTTCCGACCAGTCATAGTCGGAGCCGGGCTTGTAACTTGGTGCGCCCTTGAGCTGGTCTTCCGTCATGTCGAGCTCATAGGCATCCAGCGACAGATTGTAATGCAGCTTCGACCACGGCACGGGAAAGTAATCCTCACCCATGCCGAGGAATCCGCCAAAGCTCATGACCGCATAAGCGACATGGCCTGAGCGCTTGTCGATCATGATGCGCTCAATCTCGCCGATCTTGTCGCCATTCGGGCGGCGCACGGCCGTGCCTTCGACTTTGTCAGAACTGATCAGCGAGACTGTTTCACGCTGCGTGGTTGTTCCAGATGATGCGTTGGTAGGGGCCATGGACATCCTCCATCCTGTGGTGGATGCAAACGCAATGTTTGCAGCGCGGTTCCTGCGGCGATTTCGGTCCGGAACCAGCACCTACACGCGGCGTTTCGATCGCTGCATGGGCTGGATCGACCCCTCCCGATCTTGCCGCTGTAAGAAGAGACGGACGAGAAAGTTGCCCGCGATGGCCGCCCCTGCCATCGCGGGCTTTTTATGCGCTGCGGCGAAGCGGAACATTATCGCGAGGCATTTGTTTTGCGCTCACGTGGTCCCGTTAAGCTGGCTTTGGGAGTTGTCGCATGAACCTTGGCACGATCCTGCTCGTCATCCTCATTTTGCTTTTGATCGGCGTGATACCGTCTTGGCCCCATAGTCGCAGTTGGGGTTATGGCCCGTCAGGCATTTTGGGCATTGTGCTCATTATCGTCATCATCATGCTACTGATGGGACGTTTGTGAGACCATAAAAAAGCCCCGGCGAAACGGGGCTTTTTGAGGCTCAGACCGTGCGCTCTTGCGCGGCGCGTTTTGAGCGTCTGTCAAAAAATAGCGCTTGGGAAATGACAGCTTTGAGGGAGTCCACACCAAAGGGTTTGGTGATCAAGAAAGCGGGCTCTGGTGGCTGACCCGTGAGGAAGCGCTCAGGGTAGGCCGTGATGAAGATCACCGGCACTTCCATATTGCCGAGAATCTGATTGACCGCTTCCAAGCCTGATGAGCCATCTGCCAATTGAATATCTGCCAAAATGAGGCCGGGCTTTTTGGTCTCAATGGTTTTGACCGCTTCCTTATGCGTGCGGGCAATGCCGATCACATGATGGCCGAGTTCTTCGACGAGTGTCTGGAGATCAAGTGCAATAAAGGGCTCATCTTCGATGATCAGCACATCAGTGCGGATTTGATCGGCGATTTCTTTGCTTGCTGCCTCAATCAGGCTCGCGGCTTCGCCGGCGGAACAATCCAAAGCCTTGGCGACTTCGCTTGTTTCAAAACCCTCTAGTGAGGAGAGCAGGAACGCGATGCGAGGACGCAGTGAGATTGCATCCAGACTGCGCCTTGCGCCGGCCTCGTCGGGGGCAGGGCTTCCTTCCGTATGGTCATTGATGAGAGTCGAGCCCCAGACTTTTAAGAAGATGCGGTAGAGCGAGGCGCGAATGTCTGCGCCAGACTGTACGGCGGAGGGGTCGGTCACAATCGCCTCAAGCGTGGCTAGGACATAGGCATCCCCGCTCGCTTGGCTCCCCGACAGCGCGCGGGCGAACCGGCGCAGATAAGGGATATGCGAGGAGATCGCTTGGGAGACCGACATGCGTTGTGCCCTTGCTGAAAGAAATGGTCGAGCTTTCGTTTATATAACCCCAAAATAAGGATTTAGTTCCAGCCCCATGGAACCGAAGGCTTGGGTCAGGCGTTGAGAGTGGAATTGCTACCCGAAAAGGGGGCTGGCGCAGGACATCTAATGGAGCGCATCCTGTGCCGGAGGGGGTACAAAAGATGGATGAGAAAAGCGGTATGAAAAAGAAGCCGAGTGCCGTCTCGGCGCGCCCGGTTGTCCGGGCGCTCAGCGGGCGTGGCCCCGCTGCACCCGCCAGCGCCGGCCCGCCTGCCCCCGTGCAGGTGCAGGCAGCGGCACCCAACATGGCTGAGACAATGCAAGGGATCGAGGAAAGCGGCGCGGAAACTGGGCCCCATGTGAAGGCCTATATCGAGCGCCAGCTGAAGTCTGTCTACGACGATGTGCTGAACCAGCCGATCCCCGATCGCTTTCTGGAACTCCTCAACGCGCTCGACAAGAGTGTCGATGGCGACAAGCCCAAGACCGAGGACAAATGACCGAAAAGCCCAGAATGATTCAGGCGAGCCCCCAGCTCAAATCCGATCTTCTTGGCGCGATCCCGAACCTGCGCGCCTTCGCGGTCTCACTCTGTGGCAATCCTGATCGCGCCGATGATCTGGTTCAAGAAACTCTTGTGAAGGCTTGGAGCAATCTCGGCTCCTTTGTGGAGGGCACCAATATGCCCGCCTGGCTCTTCACGATTTTGCGCAATATTTATTATTCCGAATATCGCAAGCGCCGCCGTGAGGTGGCCGATTCTGAAGGCACCATTGCCGCGCGCCTCGCCACAGCGCCTGCGCAAAATGGCCATATGGATTTCCTCGACTTTCGTGAAGCATTGCAGAAGCTTCCGGCTGATCAACGCGAAGCCTTGGTGCTGATTGGCGCATCCGGCATGTCTTATGAGGAAGCTGCCGGCATTTGTAATTGTGCGGTGGGCACGATGAAAAGTCGCGTCAATCGCGCGCGCAATCGGCTCATTGAATTGCTGTCGATTGGCTCCAGCTCCGATTTTGCCTCCGATGCCAATTGGCAGACAGGCCTTGATACGCTCATCATGGGTCATCGCTATTCGCGCACGGGTAGCGACTGAGGATGCAAGCGTGTCGCTTGCACCTCGCACAGGAGGTGCGGCATGAGCACGCGCATCGAGAGCGATTCCTTCGGCGATATTGAAGTTTCTGACACCCATTATTGGGGCGCACAGACGCAACGCGCCCTTCACAATTTTCGTATTGGCCATGAGTGCATGCCGCTTGTGCTGATCCATGCGCTGGCGCTGGTGAAATGCGTGGCGGCGGAAGTGAACGGCGAATTGGGCATCCTCGATGCAGGCCTTGCACAAGCGGTGATGGCGGCCGCGCGCGAAGTGGCCGGCGGGGAGCATGATGGCGAATTTCCGCTCGTCATCTGGCAGACAGGATCTGGCACGCAGACCAATATGAATGTGAATGAGGTCATCGCCAATCGCGCCAATGAAATGCTGGGCTTTGCGCGAGGTTTGAAAAAGCCCATTCACCCCAATGATCATGTCAATCGCGGGCAATCATCTAATGATTGCTTTCCGACCGCCATGCATATTGCTGCAGCACGTGCCATTGCGGAGCGGCTTTTGCCAGAATTGGATGCGTTGGGTTTGACGCTGGCGCAGAAGGCGGTTGAATTTTCCAATGTCATCAAAGTGGGCCGCACGCATTTGCAAGATGCGACACCCATCACTTTGGGACAGGAATTTTCAGCCTATGCCGCGCAAGTGGAGCATGGGGCTGCGCGCATTCGCGCAAGTCTGTCTGATCTCTGGCCGCTGGCGCAAGGTGGCACGGCTGTCGGCACAGGGCTCAATACGCACGCCGAATTTGCACAAGCTTTTGCCGCGCGTATGGCGGAGATCACAGGCCTGCCCTTCACCAGTGCGACCAATAAATTTGAAGCTCTGGCGAGCCATGACGCAATGGTCTTTGTACATGGCGCTTTGGATGCTCTGGCGGCCGGGCTTTTTAAAATCGCCAATGATCTGCGCTTGCTGGGCAGCGGGCCGCGGGCCGGCTTGGGCGAAATCACTTTGCCGGAAAATGAGCCGGGGTCTTCCATCATGCCGGGCAAGGTCAATCCGACACAGGCTGAAGCGCTGACCATGGTTTGCGCGCGGGTCTTTGGTAATCAGACGACCATCTCTTTTGCTGGCTCGCAAGGCCACTTTGAATTGAATGTGTTCAAGCCCGTCATCGCCCATGCCATGCTGGAGAGCATCACTTTGCTCGCGGATGCCGTGAATTCGTTCCGCTTGCATTGTGTGCAGGATATTGCTGTCAATCGCGCACGGATTTCTGATGATCTCGAGCGCTCCTTGATGTTGGTGACGGCCTTAGCGCCCCATATTGGCTATGACAATGCCGCGCGCATTGCTAAAGCCGCTCATGAGAAGGGCACAAGTTTGCGCGAAGAGGCTTTACGCCTCGGTCTTGTCTCAGCGCGCGATTTTGAAAAATGGGTGAGGCCAGAAAAAATGCTGCACCCCGATCAGGGTGCGGGAGGCTGAGGCGTGAGCCTGCGCAAGCAGGCTTTGGTGATGTCGTTGAACTTCGTCTGTTCTTCTAGCGTGAGCTGATTGCGCGCCACAGCGCGGCCCATGCCCTTATCTGTCGCCTCTTGCGCAATGCAGCTGCAGGCCCGCGTGCACAGGCCTGCTTCACCACCTGTGGTCACACATTGCGTCTCGCAGCCGCGCATGAAGCCCGATTGTGCGCCCAGAAGATCAACCTCGCGCGGCGCTGTGAGTGTGGCACCCACAAACACCAGCGCGAAAAGCACGGGTTGATGGGTGAGATAAAGCACAAGCGTATGCCGCCCACCCCAAACGAGGCTGCGCCCAAAAATGCTTTTCGGCTGCCAGCTGTCGAGCGGTTGCGGCAGTCCTTTTGCAGCGATGGCGCGGCCAGCTAACAGACCTAGCAGCATCACGCCAAACCAAGGCAGGAGCGGGCGCCAATCATTGGTGATGGGTGGATGCGTCCCAAGCCCCAACCATTGCCACAGCGGCGCATCCAGAGCGGGCTCCGATAGGAGGAGCGGCAAGGCCAGCGCGACAAGTGCGATGGACGCGACAAGCCAAGCTGGTGCGAAGAGCAACGGCAGGCTGAGCGCGCTGCCCAAAGCCAGCAGATGCAAAATGCCAAACCAGATAAAGGCATCTGGGAAGATCAGATAGGTGACCGCCGTGACACCCAATGCGGCGACAGCAATCAGGCCGATGCGCATGAGCGCGTTATGCAGATCAAGTCCGTTGCGTGCGGCTAACGTCAGGCCAAGCCCGGCAATGAAGACAAATGAAGCGGCAATGCCATGGCCAAAGCCATGAAAGCCCGCGCTGTCGGTAAAAGCTTCCGGCGTGAGGCGGAAGTAAGCCAAGTCCCAACAAAAATGGAAGATAAACATCGCCACAAGCGCAAGCCCGCGCCCAGCATCAAGCGCGGGCCAGCGTTTTGTGGCGATCTGTTCCATTATTTCGGCGCAGCAGGCTTGTCGTTGAAATGGCTGAAGATCATATCGGGCGCGCTTTTATTATGCTGCGAGGGCACAGTGCGGCCCGCCCAAATCTCGGTCACATCGGCGCCTTTGAACGACATGACGGGCGCTTCGCCCCACGCCTCGACGCCTTTCGAACGCCACGCCACACGCGCCACATCGGAGTTAAACTCCGTTGCATACATGGAACGCATCGACGCGAAGGGGTAATTGCGCGGCACATCGGCAGACAGGCTCGTTTCAATCACGAAGCGCTCTTGATCAATCGTATCGATCTTGAGTTTGGCTGAACCACCGCGTGCGAATTCGAGTGTGAAGGTCATGGTCGCCGGATCAAGCGCAATGCTTTTCAAATCGACAATCGGACGATCTTTGATTTCCACCGGACCGATGAGGAAAGACGAGCCATAGGCTGTCCAGCGCATATCAGCGAAAGGCAACGGGCGCGCGCGCCAATAGCCGTCGGGCGGATAGATGACGAGAACTTCTTCGGCGCGCTCGCGATATTTCATCCAGAGCTGCACCATGTGCAGGCCCTTCACTTCGCGATTGCCAATGCGGATCGGCACATTCGCGGGGCGCCAGAAGGAGGGATAAATATAGCCAGTCAGCCAGAAATCGGGTGTTTCCCAAAAAGTGATGCGCTGCTCTTTGGTGGCATCCGACCGATAGACGGGATCTGCCGACATATCGCAGGAGGTGAAATCAGGCGCATAGCGATCGACATTGATCGTGCCGATATAGGCGGGGTGAGCCGCTTGAATGCGGAAGTCGCGCACATTGGGTGAAGTGAATGTCAGTTCGACATTGTCCTTCTCGGCGCACAGCACGGGCACAGAGCGATTGGCGACATTGACCGCGATTTCATTCGGATTGATGCCTTCTTTCGGCGGCACGAATTCGGGCGCCACAGGCACGGGTGTTTTCACCGGCGGGCGGGGCGCTGATTGGGCAAAGGCGCCCGTGACAGACAGCGTTACAGAAACAGCGAGACCAAAGGTAATCAGTCGGGCTTTCATGTCGTTTCTAACTTTCTTTGCAATAAAGTTTCGTTGGCGGCTGTTACGCTCTCCAATGTGGTGAGCACAGGCGGCGGCGCCAGATCTTCGGGAATGGCACATAAGCCGGTCTTTTTCAAAAACGCGCCAAAGGCTGGGCCCGATGTGAACACAGCAAAGGGTGCGGCCAGAACATAGCCCAGCGTCAGCGGCAAAGACCAGAGAATGAGTTGCGGCGCCAGCTCAGCGGCAATGGCAAAGAGAAGCCCGCCAAATACCATCTGCGGCCACAGGCCCGCCAAAGCCTCTTCAAGCGTCAGCTGATGCGCATCGCGCGATTGGCCGCTCCAGACAACAGAATGGCCGAAGGCCAGCCCAATGATGAAAATGCCCGTGCGCAAAGTGGTGGACGCGCCCAGCATGAAAGAGAAAAGAACCTCGAGCAGCGCTCCGCTGAAGAAGCGAAAGGCCCCGCCATAGCGCGCCAGCGCGCCGCGGGTCAGCGCAATATCAAGAAAGCCCGCGAGTTTGGGCGCGAGATAGAGCGCCAAAAAGGCGAGATAAAAAGCAATGGCCGATTGCGCCGGAAAACGTGTGAGATCTTCGCCATCCAGCGGCTTGAGGGCTGCCAGCAGCAGAATGAGGGTGAAGGCCGGCACGCCGACAAACATCATGATCGCCCAGATGAGCTGGAAGCGACTCATCGGCTGGATGCCCTTCATGTCGAGCAATTGCCAATATTGCATATTACCCTGACACCAGCGCAGATCGCGGCGTGTGAATTCGAGCAAGGTCGGCGGATTGTCTTCAAACGAGCCGCTTTCTTCCGGCAGCACGCGACATTCATAACCCGCGCGGCGCATCAGCACGGCCTCGACCTGATCATGCGAAAGAATTTGTCCACCTAGCGGCGGGCCGCCCGGCAAAACCGGCAAGTGACATTCGTCACGAAATGGCGCGATGCGCACAAGTGCATTATGCCCCCAGAAGGGGCCACAATCTCCCGCCCACCACGCGCTGCCCATTGTGTAGGGCCGCATGCCGTGGCGCATGCCAAATTGAAAGATGCGCGCAAAGCCCGATTGTGTGGGCGCGCCCACCACAAGGCTCTGCAAAATGCCGAGTTTTGGATAGGCCTGCGCCATGCGCACCATGCGGCGGATCATATTGCCCGACATCAGACTATCCGCATCGAGCGGCAGCATGAATTCAAAGTCGGCGCCATAACGCTCGCAGAAATCGCGCATATTGCCGGCTTTGAAACCTTCATTGGTTTCGCGGCGGCGGTAGTGAATGCGTGAGGCAAAGCGCGGGTAGCGCATTTTCAAATCTTCGAAGCGACGCTCTTCTTCCAAGGCGACTTGGGCATCATTGGTGTCGCTCAAAATGAAGAAGGAGAAGAAGAGGTCTTCACCCGTCTTTTCGAGCGACAGCATGAGTGTCTCCAGCCGCGCATAAGCGCGTGCCGGATCTTCATTGCGCAATGTCATGGTGATGGCGGTGCGGCTTTGCAGCGGCACCAATTGGTCGCCTGCTGCAGCGAAGGGCGCGACGAGGTGGCGGCCATTTTGGCGCAAATGCAGGAGCCAGAGGCCAAGCAGCGCATTCCAGACGCCTAGCACGCTCCAAGGGGCTGCAATGGCGAAGCAGATGAAGATCAAAACATCGATCACGCTCCAGCCCTGATCACCCAAAATAGTGCCAAGCCAATATAAAAGCGCGATATAGGTCGCTATGTTCAGGACAGCGGCGGCAATCCGGCGACGCATCAGAACCGTAGTTCCTTGCAGGCCCGCGGGCGTCATCTTTGCGTCAACGTTGCTTTGCGACATGATGCTCTCGGGAGGCGCCTTAAGCTCAGGCGCGGGACAATAGTGGGTCGTCGTATGGTGGTCGAGACAAAAGACGAGGGCGGCGGCCTGGTTGGACGTGCCCTTTGGTATACTGGCAAAGTCCAAGCGCATCTGCGCCCCATGGCCCTGCCAGAGCCCGGCCCCGATGAAGCGCTCGTCCTCACACTCTGGTCCGGGATTAGCCGGGGTACGGAACGCCTCGTTTATGAGGGCCGCGTGCCGGTCTCCGAATATGAGCGGATGAAAGCCCCCTTTCAGGAGGGTGAGTTTCCTTACCCGGTTAAATACGGCTATTGCGCGGTTGGGATCATTGAGCAGGGGCCGAAAGATTGGCTCGGCATCCCCGTTTTCTCGCTCCAGCCCCATCAAACCCATTTTGTCGCGCCGATCGACCGGCTTGTGCCCGTGCCCGATGGCCTGCCGCTGCGCCGCGCGGCGCTGGCCGCCAATATGGAAACCGCGCTCAATGCGCTCTGGGATTCCGGCGCTGGCCCCGGTGATCGCATTGTCGTGGTGGGTGCCGGCCTTGTTGGCCTCTTGGTTGCCTATCTCGCCACGCGCCTGCCCGGAGCAGAAGTGATTGTGGTCGATGTCGAGCCGCAGCGTGCAGCACTCGTCACAGCCATTGGCGCGGAGTTTCGCACCGCGGGTGCCTTGGCCGGTGATGCTGACATTGTCTTCCACGCCAGCGCGTCAGCTGAAGGGCTTGCGACCGCCATTGATGCGGCGGGACTTGAGGGCACGATTGTCGAATTGAGCTGGTATGGCGACAAGCCTGTCATGGCTCCATTGGGCGGGTCCTTCCATTCGCGTCGCTTGAAACTGATTTCATCGCAAGTCGGGCATGTCGCGCCCATGCGCCGCCCGCGCTGGACTTATGAGCGCCGTCTCGCCAAAGCGCTGGATCTTCTGCGTGATGATGTGATCGACCGTTTCATCACGAGCGAAGTTGCTTTCGAGAATTTGCCGCAGGAATTGGCTGGCATTTTCAACCCCGCTGCCCCCGCGCTCGCCACTGTCGTGCGCTATTGATCTGATCTCAAGGAGTTTTGCCATGTATGCACTCGAAGTGCGCGAGCACATTATGATTGCCCATTCGTTCAAGGGCGAGTTTTTTGGGCCTGCGCAAAATATGCATGGCGCGACCTTTGTCGTGGATGTGGCTTTTTTCCGCGAGACATTGAACGAGCATGAAGTGGTGGTCGATATCGGCCGCGCACATGATGCCTTGAAGGCTGTTTTGGGCCCGATCAATTATCAGAATCTCGACACGCTGCCGCAATTCACAGGCCGCCAGACGACCACGGAATTTTTGTCGAAACATATTTTCGACCATATGGCGGCGGCCGCCAAAAAAGGGGATCTGGGCCCCGGTGGCGAAGGCATTGTGAAAATCCGCGTGACCTTGCATGAGAGCCATGTGGCGCGTGCTTGGTTTGAAGGCCCTGTGGCCTAAGGCTGACATGAATCTGCGCGCTGTCTTTGCAATCCCCGGTGATCTCGCTTCGCTGACGGGCGGCTATGCCTATGACCGGCACGTGCTGGCGCGCATTGAGGGCTTGCAACATCTGCCTCTGCCGGAGGGGTTTCCTTTCCCTTCGCGCGCGGCGCTGGATGAGAGCGCGGCGTGTTTGGCTGCGGTTGATCCTGATCAAGTGTTGCTCTGCGATGGTTTGGCTTTCGGCGCTTTGCCCGAGCCTGTGCTGAAGAGCATTCGCGCGCCGATTGTCGCGCTGGTTCACCATCCGCTCGCTTTGGAGACGGGACTTGCGCCGGAGGTCGCGCAGGATTTGGCCGCACTTGAGCGCAAGGCGCTCGAGTTTGCGCGCGCGGTGATTGTGACCTCACCAATCACGCGTGATCTCTTGGTGAAAGATTATGCGGTGGATGCTGCGCGCATCACCGTCGCTTTGCCGGGCACAACGCGCGCATCGCGTGCGCGGGGCAGTGGCGGGGCAAGTCCGCATCTTCTGGCTGTCGGCTCTGTCGTGCCGCGCAAAGCCTATGATGTTTTGCTTGATGCGCTGAATTTGTGCGGCGACCTCGATTGGCATCTGACCATTGCAGGCTCTTTGGAGCGTGCGCCTGATCATGCGCGCGCTCTTCTGGCTCGGGGTTCTGAATGCATTCACTTTGCCGGTGAAGTAACGAGCTCCGCGCTTGATGCGCTTTATGATCGCGCGGATCTCTTCATCATGTCCTCGCATTTTGAAGGTTATGGCATGGTGCTGGGTGAGGCTATGGTTCGCGGTCTGCCGATTGTCTCCACAGATGGTGGCGCTTTGGCTGAGACTGTGCCGGATCATGCGGCTTTGCGGGTGGGGGCGGGTGATGTTGCCGCGCTTGCGCAAGCTTTGCGCCGTGTGATCAGCGACCCGGCTTTGCGCAAGACTTTGGCGGATGCTTCCTTTGCCGAGGGCGCGCGTTTGCCGACATGGGATGAGACGGCGCAGATCATTGCGCATGTGTTGAAAGAAGTGATGCCATGAGTTTTTCACCCGATTGGCTCGCTCTGCGCGAACCGGCAGACCATGCCGCGCGTGCCCCGCAAATTGCGCAAAAGGTTTTTGCCCATTTTGCCGGGCGTGAGCGCATCACGCTCATGGATTTTGGCTGCGGAACAGGCTCCAATTTGCGCGCTATGGCAGCGCATTTGCCGCGCACGCAGAATTGGCGGCTGATCGACTGGGATGAAAACCTGCTGGCCGCCGCCCGCGCGCGATTGAGCGAATGGGCCGATATGGCGCATGAAGAAGGCGGTCTTTTGTTTCTGCGCAAAGGCGACCGCGAGATCACGGTCGAGACACGCAAAGCTGATCTGGCACATAATCCGGGTCGCTTGCTCGACGGTGTTGATCTGCTCACCGCCACCGCCTTTTTCGATCTGGTCTCGCCCGCCTGGATGAATGATCTGTGCGAGGCGCTGATGGCGCGCAAATTGCCGCTCTATGCGATCCTTACTTATGATGGGCGTGAGGTCTGGTCGCCGCCGCACGCCGCCGATGCGGCCATGCTGGACGCTTTTCACGCGCATCAGAAAAGTGACAAGGGTTTTGGTGTTGCATCAGGCCCCGATGCCGCCGCCTATCTTGCAAAGGCCCTTGTGGAGCGCGGGTTTTATTCGGTCAGCGGGTCAAGTCCATGGCAGTTGGAGGCGGGCGAGCTTTTGCGCCAACTCGCCCAAGGCGCGGCAAATGCGGTCTCTGAAACGGGGCTTGTGCCTGCGGAAGAGGTAGAGGCATGGCGCAAGGCGCGTGAAAGCGCTGCCGCTTGCGAGATCGGCCATATGGATCTCTTCGCCGTTCCCTTTTGATTAGCTCTTGCGAGCAGGCAGCATGCGCTCCATCACGCCATCGCGTTTGATGAGGCGATGCATGAGTGCGCCGCCAATATGGCCGACCAGCAACACCACAATCGCAATGGCAGAAATCTCGTGCATTTTGAACAGCACTTTCGAGAGCGCTTCGCTTTGCGGTGCGAGTGGCGGCAGATCAAACAGCCAGAAGACCGAGATTTTGACCGGAAAAGCCGAGGTCGCCGCCCAGCCCAGCAAGGGCGTGAGGACCAGCAAAGCATAGAGCGAATGATGGGTCGCGGTTGAGAGGCAACGTTCAAAAGGTGTCAGCCCCGCATAGGCTTCCGGCGCGCCGGAGACTTTGCGCACGGCAAGGCGTGCGGCCGCCAAGAGCAGAATGACAAAGCCGAAGGAGCGATGCAGATCATAGCCCAGATTCTGAATGGGCCCTTCCGGCAAATCGTCGAGAATAAAGCCCGCAGGCAAGACACCGAAAATGATCAGCGCGGTGAGCCAATGCAAAAATTTCGAGGCGGCTGAATATTCGAGACGTTTCATTCTGTCCCTCCGGCGGCGCGGCGCAGATCGCAATCAATCAAAATTTCATTCTGGCCTAATGGATAAAAAGTCGTCACTGGGCGCAAGGCCGAGGTGAGATCATCAATCGGCTTCAAATCAAGCCCGTTGCGCCCAGAACCAATGATGATCGGCGCGACCAAGAGATGCAATCGGTCAATGCAGCCGGCATCGAGAAAAGCCGAAATGGTCTTGGCGCCGCCCTCGATCAGAATTTTGTGAAAGCCGCGCGCAAATAAGGCGTCGATCATGGCCTTCGGCGAAAGCCCGCCATCCACAACGGGCAAGCGGATTTGCTCGACACCGGGAATGGCAAAGCTCGTGGCGTCTTCACGCGTGATCAGAAAGCAGGGTGTGCTGTCAGGCTCAAGCCATTTGGCGGGGCCGCGCAAGCGCCCCGTCGGATCAATCACCACACGGGCGGGATTGCGCCCTGACAGGCGGCGCACTGTGAGCTGCGGGTCATCGGCGGCAATTGTGCCGGCGCCCACCACCACGGCCTCCACTTCGGCGCGGATGCGGTGCAAATGGTCCAGCGCTGGCTCGCCATTGATATATTTGCTGGCCCCCGAGACGGTGGCGATGCGTCCATCTAGCGATTGGCCGAGTTGTGCCACGACAAAGGGTCGGGCGGGATCGGCCGACCGGAAGGGGGCGAAGGGATCGCCCGTTAACTCTGTGGCATTGCCGGGGCCGTTGGGCATGGACGCTCCTAGTTTCTGCCCCAGATATAGGCTATGAGCGGAGCAAGGGGATAGCCAAGCGCCGCACAAGCAGTTGATTGACCATTCCCGAGAGTGAGGTTCGCGTGACGGATCGTAGGCCTAGTCTATTGGTTGCCGGCGTATCAGGCCAGATCAAGGTCGAGCGCGCATTGGCAGAAATTCGGTCGGGACGCCCCGTGGCGGTCTCCGGACCGCAGGGCAGCCTTATCGCCACCCCGGTCGAGGCGCTGGATGAGGCGCTTGCCGCTGATCTTGAACCTTTGGCCGCTGGCCGCGCGCGTCTGCTTCTGGCAGCCCCCCGTTTGCGCCGTCTGGGTCTAGACCGGCAAGAGGCTGGCGCACTCGCGCTGCCGAAACTCGATCTCCCCCGCATTGCTCATCTGTCGGTTGAAACCGAGGCGCGTATTGATGCGCCTGTTAGCGCTCTGTCAGAGCAAGATGAAGCAGCACTCGAATTGATGCGTCTGGCTTTGGTTCTGCCAGCGCTTATTGTTTTGCCCGCAGCTGATGCCGCGCTGCTCGCGACATTAGCTCAAGTCAGCGCATCAGACGTCGCAGACTATCGCGCGGCGCAGACGCATGAGCTCCAGCTCATCTCGCGCGCGCCCGTGCCATTGGAAGGCGCGCCCGACAGCGAATTCGTTGTGTTCCGCGGCGGTGAAGGCTTGCGCGATCAGGTGGCGGTTGTTGTTGGCAAGCCTGATTTGTCGAAGCCTGTCACCGTGCGGCTGCATTCAGCCTGTCTGACGGGCGATCTGTTTGGCTCGCTCAAATGCGATTGCGGCGACCAATTGCGCCATACCGCGCGCTTCATGGCTGAAAATGGCGGCGGCATTTTGCTCTATCTGGATCAGGAAGGCCGCGGCAACGGGCTCTCCAACAAAATCCGCGCCTATCGCCTGCAAGCGCAAGGCTATGACACATATGATGCCGATGAAGTGCTCGGCTTCGATCATGATCAGCGCGGCTTTGCTTTCGCTGCCACGATGTTGAAACAATTGGGCGTCACCGTGGTGCGCGTGATGACCAATAATCCGGTGAAGATTGCCGCCCTCGAAGACGCAGGCCTGACGGTCGCGGCAGATCAGCGCATTATTGGCCGCCAGACAGATCAAAACGTGCGTTATCTTGCTTCCAAGCGTGATCGTGCCGGTCATTTCATCGATGTGCTCGATCAAGTGCCGCCCGCGCAAGGCGGCGCGAAGGACTAAGCCAAGATGGAGCAGCGCACGCCGGGCGCGGATCGCGACTACAGCGCCGCTCTGATCATCTTCGCGGTCTGCGCTTTCGCGCTAGCGCTGCCGTGGATTTCCGGTCATGTGACGATCCCGTGGGATGCGAAAGCGCATTTCTATCCGCAGCTCGCCTTCCTTTCGAAAACGCTGCACAGCGGGGAATCGCCGTTCTGGAACCCCTATGTCTTTGCGGGCTCCGTCCATATTGCAGATCCGCAATCGCTGATTTTCACATTGCCCTATCTCCTAGTGGCGAAGTTCATTCGCGATCCCGGCTTCATTGCGGCTGATGCCACCATTCTCGGCATGATCTCGCTCGGCGGTCTCGCCTTGATGCTTTATTTCCGCGATCGTGGTTGGCACCCCGCGGGCGCTTTGCTAGCCGGATTGAGTTTTGCCTTTGGTGGCTCAGCGGCTTGGCGCATCCAACATATTGGCGAAGTGTTGAGCCTCGCTTTTTTCGCCATCACGCTTTTGTTCCTGTCGCGCATTTTTTATCGCGGCGGCTGGTGGAATGGATTGTTGGCCGGCTTTTTCGGTGGGCTGATGTTGATCGGGCGCGATCAGATTGCGCTGCTCTGCGCACTCATCCTTCTGATCTATGCCTTGTGGAATTTGTTTGTGACGCCGTGGCGTGTGAGCCTTGTGCCGTTGATCATGGCGCTGGTTGCAGGGCTTGTGACCATTGCCGTACCAATCTCGCTCACTTTGGTTCTGGCTGAACAATCAACGCGCACCGATATTGATTTTGAAGGCGCAGCGCGTGGTTCCTTGCATCCGGCCGCTCTGCTCACCGCTTTTGTGGCCAATCTTTTTGGCACGGATGGGCCGATTCAGAATTTCTGGGGTCCCCCGCAAGTCGAAATCTGGGGCGGCAATTACAATCTCGCGCGCAATATGGCGAATGTCTATTTCGGCGCGCTGCCGATTGTTGCCTTTCTGGGTCTTGGCGTTTTGGCGGGTCGCGTGTTTCGTCGTGATGTCGCGCCCTTCGTCATCAGCTTTGTCTTGATGTTGCTTTATGCTTTGGGGGATTTCACGCCCTTTTATAAAGCGATTTTCGATGTGCCGGGGCTCGATCTCTTCCGTCGCCCGGCCGATGCCACTTTCCCGCTTTGCGCTTTGGCCTCGATCCTTGCGGGCTATAGCTTGCATCGCTTCATTACCGATGAAAAGAAAAGTTTTCTGCGCAATGCGCTCATGCCGACGCTGGTTGTCGTCGCGGGGCTTGGTGCATCTATCGCTGTGGCCTGGTGGAAAGATCGTCTCGCGCTGGCGCAGGTGCCACTGCTGATTGGTGGTGGCTTTCTCGTCCTTGCGCTGGTTGTTCTGTTTCTCTTGCGCCGCTTCAACTGCCAGATCGGCGCAGCCTCGCTCCTGCTGGTGGCGGGCGCTTTGACGCTTGATCTTGCGATCAGCAATGGGCCGAACGAATCCACCGCTCTGCCGCCCTCGCGTTTTGAAGTGATGCGCGCTGACACGGCAAATGAAACCATCGCGCTGCTGCGTCAAAAACTGGCAGAAACCGCGGGTCCCGATCGCATTGACCGCGTGGAATTAGCGGCGGTTGGTTTTGACTGGCCCAATCTTGGTCTGATCCACGGCTTCCAGCATGATCTGGGATATAATCCAGTGCGCCTGTCGTGGTTTGTGGACGCGACCAATGCGCAAGATCAGGTGGCGGTTGTCGAGCAGCGTCCTTTTGCGGCTTTGTTTTCCTCCTATCGTTCGCTCATGGCTGATATGCTGGGCGTGCGGTTTATCGCCTCTGCTTTTCCCATTGAGCGCATCGATCCCGAGCTGAAGAGCGGCGATCTGAATTTCATCGCGCAAACCAAAGATGCTTACGTCTATGAGAACCCGCGCGCTCTGCCGCGCGTCATGATCGCGCGTCAGGCCAAAAAGGTCGATTTTGATGCGCTGGTTGAAACAGGCGAATGGCCTGAAGGATTTGATCCGCGTGAGACCGTGCTGCTCGATGGCGCGGACGCGGAAGACACAAAGCCGCGCCGCCCCGCGAGCGCGCGGATTGAGGCCTATCAAAATACGCAAGTGCGCATTTCCGTGAATGCCCCCGATGGCGGCTATCTGGTCTTGAATGATGTCTGGCATCCGTGGTGGCGCGTTGAGGTTGATGGTCAACGCTCCGATGTTTTGCGCGCCAATGCGATTTTCCGTGCGGTGAAATTGCCGCCGGGTGCGCATCAAGTGCGGTTCTATTTTGCGCCTTTGCGGGGTCTGCGCCTCACTCTGCGCGCTGCCGTCCATTCCTTTTTGACGCGTTGAAAGTGCTGGTCTGATGACGCCTGACGATCAGCACAAAGAGCGCCGTCGAAAATGGCTTGCCAGGCTTGGCACAGGCTTCAGCCTTTGCATTCTTGTGCTCTCGGTTTTCGTCTTGGGGCGCACGGTTTCGGGGCTGCAATGGAGCGAATTGCGGGCCGCTTTGGCCGCCACATCGATGGAGCAGATTGTGGCCGCTTGCGCGCTGACCGCCTGTTCTTATGTTGCGCTAACAGGTTATGATGCTGTGGCCTTGCGCCAATTGCGCGTCACAGTTCCTTACCGTACCACGGCGCTCGGCTCTTTCACCTCCTTTGCCATTTCCTTCACGCTTGGCTTTCCGCTGATTACGGCGGGCACAGTGCGTTATTGGATTTATTCGCGCGTCGGATTAACCGCCGCCAAAGTCGCCAGTCTCACCGTGATTGCGGGCCTCACCTTTTGGTTGGGCATGGCGCTGGTCATTGGTGTTGCCATGGTCATTCAGCCCGATGAAATCACCGATGTGAATCGCTTGCGGGGTTGGATCAATCTTATCATCGGTCTCGCATTGCTGGGCGCCATGATGTTTTATCTCGCATGGGTGTCGCGCGGTCATCGGCGTGTTCGTGTGCAGGGTTTGCGTCTTGAATTGCCGGGGTTGAGCCTGACGCTCAGCCAATTGGCTTTGGGTGTGATTGATCTCTGCTGTGCGGCGGGCGCGCTCTTTGTCATTCTGCCTCATGGCCATGGGCTGAATTTCATCTCGTTCTGCGCGGCCTATGTGCTGGCCTGTTTGCTCGGCATTGCGAGCCATATGCCCGGCGGCATTGGCGCTTTTGAAGCAACCATGTTGAAGGCTGTGCCGGCACCTTCCGCAGAAGCCCTGTTGGCCTCGCTTCTCCTCTTCCGCGTGATTTATTATGTTGGGCCTTTCATTCTTGCGCTCGCTTTGCTGGGCGCCAATGAAAGCATCCTACGCTGGAAATCTTTGCGCGCGGCTATGAGCGCGCCAGATGAGGACTGATCATTCTTGCGCTTGATTGCTCCCCCCTTTCCCCGCCATAAAGGGCAACGTCTTCAGAGGGGCCTCTTGTGATCCTTGCCTTTGTCGAAGCCTTGCCCAATCCGGTTCTGGTGATCGGGGCAGAGCAATCCATCGGCGCATTTAATGCGGCGGCGCGCGCTTTGTTTCCGCTGCTTGCCTCAGGCCAGCGGCTCTTGCCGCTTGTTGTGCGCTCGCCCGATATTCTGGATGCCGTGGGTCGCGTGAAGAAGGGCGGGGCGGCCGAGACCGTCAATCTGCACGAGCGCGTGCCGGTGGAGCGCCTGTTCAAAGTCCATGTTGCGCCCTTTGAAAATAACGGGCAGCGCAATGTGCTCCTGAGCTTTGACGATCTGACCGATGCCAAGCGCACGGAGCGGATGCGCGTCGATTTCATTGCCAATGCCAGCCATGAATTGCGCACACCGCTCGCCTCGCTGCTGGGCTTTGTCGAAACGCTGCAAGGTGCGGCGAAAGATGACCCCAATGCGCGCGAGCGGTTTTTGGGCATTATGCGCGATCAGGGCAAGCGCATGGCGCGGCTGATCGATGATCTCCTGTCGCTGTCACAAATCGAGCGGCAAGAGCATGTGCGTCCGCAGACGCAGATCGATTTTTCAGATGTCATTCGCCAATGTCTCGACGCTCTTTCGCCCGTGGCCAAAGATGCCCATGTGCGGCTTCACATCGAGATTCCGCCCAAACTGCCGATCTCGGGTGATCGCGACGAGCTGATCCGCGTGGTCGAAAATCTCATCGAAAATGCCATCAAATATGGGGCTGATGATGAGGGTGCCGATACACAGATTGAAATTGCTTTGATCGAAAAAGAGGGCCAAGCGCGCTTCTCTGTGCGCGATCACGGGGCGGGCATTGCGCCCGAACATTTGCCGCGTCTCACGGAGCGCTTTTACCGCGTGGATGCCGGCAAGAGCCGCGCCAAGGGTGGCACGGGCTTAGGCCTGGCTCTGGTGAAACATATTGTGGCGCGCCACCGCGGCGTCTTGCGGATCTGGAGCGAGCCGGGAAAAGGCGCAGAATTTTCCGTCGAAATCCCGTTACAGGCGGATGCGTAAGTTTTAGAGCAAAGAAAAAGGCCGGGTCACCCCGGCCTTTTTTATTCGTCACCTTAAGCCAGGCGTGTGAGCTGCTGGGCGCGACGTTCGCGGTCGCGGCGGCGCTCTTGGGCTGGTTGGTAGGCAATGCGCGCATGGTGATTGCAGTAGGGGCCGACATTGGCGCCCTTTGAGCCGCAGAAGCGGAACTCAGGGGTCGTCGGGTCACCGACCGGCCAGCGGCACATGCCTTCACGCAATTCCATGATCGTGACCATGTCCGACATGGGGATGACCACATCTTCGACGGGCATGGGTGCGGGGGCTTCCATCGGGCGGAAGGCCACGGCGAGATTGCCGCGCGCAACCGGGGCTGCCGGGCGCGGGGCAGGGCGGGGCGCAGCTGAGCGCGTCCGCTGACGGGGCGCGGCCGGGGCCTGCGCCTTTACACGGCCAGACAGGCCGAGACGATGCACTTTGCCAATGACGGCATTGCGCGTGATGCCGTGGGCGAGTTCTGCCGCAATCTGGCTGGCGCTGAGGCCATCCAGCCAGAGCTTCCGCAAGAGCTCTACACGTTCATCAGTCCAGGACATATGTGTCCTCCTCCAGGGTCCGCTACACAAGAATCCGGGAGCGCACGCTGCGCCGGTCATATCCGGCGTCGTTTGACGCGATACGCTCAAAGAATGGGCCGCCGTACGAGATGTCGTAGTCGACGAAGGGGACGCTACACTAGGCGTTGAATCAGGTGCAAGGGAGCGGCGGGCTCCTGCTTTGTTTTCCCCAAGGACTTCAAGAAACTGTCGCCTTTGCGCCACGTATGCCGATCAAGATGCATGAAAAGCGGTTGTTTGCGCCCCTTTACGCGCCACTTGTCTCATTTGACCGGGGACGCTCGAGAAACTACACTTGACTCACAAGTTGCCGCCCTCTGGGGCGGCTCTTTCCTTTTAAAGCCCCCGACAATCTGGCTGGAGAAACGTCTGTGACCTCTGCGCTTTTGCCAACCTATGCGCGTTATGACCTCGCCTTTGAAAAGGGCGAAGGCGCTTGGCTGACGGCGGTTGGCGGGCAGCGCTATCTGGATTTTGGCGGCGGCATTGCAGTGGCCAGCCTTGGCTATTCGCATCCCCATCTGGTGGAAGCGCTGACGGAGCAGGCCAAGAAGCTCTGGCACACATCCAATCTCTTCCAGATCCCGGAAGGCGAGCGGCTGGCGCAGCGCCTCGTTGAAAAATCTTTTGCGGATTTCGTCTTCTTCACCAATTCCGGCGCTGAGGCGATGGAGCTGGCGATCAAAATGGCGCGCAAATATCAAGCCGCCAGCGGGCATCCGGAAAAATACCGCATCATCACCTTTGAAGGCGCCTTCCATGGGCGCACGCTCGCGACCATCGCAGCAGGTGGCAATAAGAAATATCTCGAAGGCTTCGGCCCGCCTGTCGATGGCTTTGATCAAGTGCCTTTCGGCGATCATGAGGCTTTGAAAAAGGCCATTGGTCCGCAGACAGGCGCGATCCTGATTGAGCCGATCCAGGGCGAGGGTGGTATTCGCCCCGTGCCGCCGCAATGTCTCAAAGGCCTGCGCCAGCTCTGCGATGAGCATGGCCTCCTGCTGGTGTTCGACGAAGTGCAGACGGGTGTCGGCCGCACGGGCAAACTTTTCGCGCATGAATGGGCGGGCGTGACGCCCGATATTATGGCCGTTGCCAAGGGCATCGGTGGCGGCTTCCCGCTGGGCGCTTGTCTGGCGACGAAGGAAGCCGGCAAGGGCATGATTGCCGGCACGCATGGCACGACTTATGGCGGCAATCCGCTCGCTATGGCGGTCGGCAATGCTGTGCTTGATGTTGTTCTGGCAGAAGGCTTTCTCGAGCATGTGTGCGCCATGGGCGCGCGTTTGCGTCAAAAGCTCGGCGCTGTGCAAGAGCGCCATGCGGGCATTATTGAGCAAGTGCGCGGCGAAGGCCTGATGGTTGGCCTGAAGCTTGTTCCTAACAACGGCGAATTTGCTGCGGCTGCGCGTGCCGAACATCTGCTCGTCATTCCGGCGGGTGATAATGTTGTGCGTCTTCTACCACCCCTCATCATTGGTGAGGCCGAGGTGGATGAAGCGGCCAAGCGGCTCGATGCAGCTTGTGCGCGGATGGAAGCAGCCTTGAAAGAATCCACTGGAGTGAAGGCGTGATGAGCGCGCAAAGCACAGGCGCAGCGCGCCATTTCCTTGATCTGTCCGATATTGATGCGAGCGAATTGCGCCGCATTCTTGACTGGTCGATTGCAACCAAAAAAGCCCGCGTGAAGGGCGTGCGTGCCAAAAGCCGCCCGCTGGATGGCCGCGCACTGGCGATGATTTTCGACAAGCCCTCGACGCGCACACGTGTCTCTTTCGATATGGCCATGCGCGAGCTTGGCGGCGAAACGCTGATGCTGACGGGGGCAGAAATGCAGCTCGGCCGTGGCGAGACCATTGCCGATACGGCGCGCGTTTTATCGCGCTATGTCGATGCGATCATGATCCGTATTCTCGACCATGATGACATGGTCGAACTCGCCCGCTTTGCCAGCGTGCCGGTGATTAATGCTTTGACCAAGCGTTCGCATCCTTGCCAAGTCATGGCTGATGTCATGACGTTTGAAGAGCACAAGGGCTCGATCAAGGGCCGCACGGTGGCTTGGACGGGCGACGCTAACAATGTGCTGACCAGCTGGATTCATGCCGCTCAGCGTTTCGACTTCACGATTAATGTCGCAACGCCGGAAGAATTTGCGCCGAGTGCTGCGATTGTCGATTGGGCGAAAGCCAATGGCACCAAGCTGAACGTGACGCGCGATCCGCGCGAAGCGGTGCGTGGCGTGGATTGCATCATTTCCGATTGCTGGGTGTCGATGGGTGATGAGGATGAGGCCCGCAAGCGCCATAATCTTCTGGCACGCTATCAGGTGAATGACGATTTGATGGCCACCGCCGGCCCGCAGGCGATCTTCATGCATTGCTTGCCCGCGCATCGTGGGGAAGAAGTGACGGACGCTGTGATCGATGGTCCGCAATCGGTCGTTTTTGACGAGGCGGAAAACCGCCTTCATGCGCAAAAGGGCGTTCTCGCCTGGTGTCTTGGTGAATTGAAGTGAGTGAATCCGCTTCGCGTCCCGTCTCGGATTTTGGGTCCGATGATGTGGTGCTGCCTTTCGTCGTAGAGCCGTTGGAAAGCCGTGGCCGTCTCGTGCGGCTGGGGCCTTCGGTGGATCGCATCCTCGCCCAGCATGGCTATCCAGCACCTGTCGCGCGCCTTGTCGGCGAAGCGGCAGCGCTGACCGTTTTGCTGGGCTCGGCGCTGAAGTTTGAAGGCCGCTTTCAGGTGCAAACACGCACCGAAGGTGTCGTCGATATGATCGTGATCGATTTCGATGCGCCTGATCGTGTGCGCGGCTTTGCGCGTTTCAATGCAGAAGGTTTGGCGCAAGCCATTGCCACGCATGAAGCAGCGCCTGCGCAATTGCTGGGTCGTGGGCATCTCGCTTTGACGATTGATCAGGGCGGAGATTTTTCGCGCTATCAAGGTGTCGTGCCGCTGGACGGGCAGGGGCTTGAACAGGCGGCACATCAATATTTCCTGCAATCGGAACAGATTCCGACGGTTGTGCGCCTTGCTGTCGCTGAAAGCGTCACGGGCGATGGTGTCAGCTGGCGCGCAGGCGGCCTGATGATGCAATTCCTGCCGCAATCGGTGGACCGTATGCGCCAAGCCGATCTGCATTCCGGTGATGCACCTGATGGGGCCAATATCCAGCAGGGTGTGGAAGATGATGCTTGGGTCGAGGCCAAGAGCCTTGTCGCCACGATCGAAGATCATGAATTGGTTGATCCGACTTTGTCGAGCGAACGGCTGCTCTATCGGCTGTTTCACGAGCGCGGCGTGAAAGTGTTTGAAGGCCAATCTGTGCAGCATGCCTGCAGCTGTTCGACGCAGCGCATTGAAGACATGTTGCGCGGTTTCACCGTGCAAGAACGCAAAGACATGGTCGGCGACAATGGTCGCATCGGCGTGACTTGTGAATTCTGCTCGACGCACCGCGACTTTGACCCGAAAGATTTCGATTAACCGCGTCCTTGCGAGCGAAGCGAAGCAATCCAGAGGCAATATGCGCAAGTCTGGTTTGCTTCGCTTCGCTCGCAATGACGGTGAGAGTTGCGCGAAAACGGGTTTCTCTTTATTCAAGATCCACAAAATAACGAGGAAACAGGCGCATTCATGTCTGATGTGAAGATCCGTTTGCGTGATCTCTCCAAAGTCTTTTCAACGCGCGCGGGTGCCTTTACGGCGCTTGAGCCGATGACGCTTGATATTCCAGCCGGCTGTTTCTTCATGATTGTCGGCCCGTCTGGCTGTGGCAAAACCACTTTGCTGCGCATTCTGGCCGGGCTTGAGACGCCGACTTCCGGCACGCTTGAAGTCACCAAGCCTGCGGCGGGTCGGCCTTCCAATTCTATGGTCTTTCAAGGCGACTCCCTGTTTCCTTGGATGACGGTTTTTGAAAATGCCGCCTATGGCCTGCGCATGCGTCATCGCCCCGAAGGCGAGATCAAAGATGTCGTCGGGCATTATTTGCAGCGCACCGGTCTGTCGCGTTTTCACAATAGCTATCCGCATCAATTGTCGGGCGGTATGCGCCAGCGCGTCTCTATTGCGCGCGCTTTTGCCAATGATCCCGACATTCTCTTGATGGACGAGCCCTTTTCCGCGCTCGACGAGCAGAACAAGATTCTGCTGCAAGAAGAATTGCTGCGCATCTGGGAAGAGACGCGCAAGACGGTCATGTTCATCACCCATTCGGTCGATGAGGCTGTCACGCTGGGTGATCGCATCATGATCATGACGGCCCATCCGGGCCGCGCGAAACAGATTGTCGATGTGCCGTTTGAGCGCCCGCGTCGCGTGCTGGAGCTGCGTGCCAAGCCCGAATATGGCGAATTGGTCTATTCGATCTGGGGCCATTTGCGTGATGAAGTGCAGCGTGCGCGTGCTTTGGACGAAGGGACTGCGGCATGAAAAAGTCCGGCACTTTCGGTTTGAGCCAAGACACAGTGGAGCGTCTGCTCAACTTTGCTTCGCCCGTCATTCTTCTGCTGATCTGGGAACTCTGCGCGCGCTTTGGCGTGATTGATGTGCGCTTCTTCCCGGCGCCCTCAAAGATTTTCACGCAGTTCATGGTCATGGTTGAGAATGGCCAGCTGTGGAAGCATTTCTGGGCCTCCATGCAGCGCCTCTTCTGGGGCTTTCTGTTTGGTGGCGTGCCTGCGCTTGCGCTTGGTGTGGCCATGGGCCTGTCGCGGCCCTTGCGCATGTTGGTGGAGCCGCTGGTGTCTGCCACCTATCCAGTGCCGAAAAGTGCCATTCTGCCGCTGGTTTTATTGATTTTCGGTCTTGGTGAGAGTTCAAAAATCGTCATGGTCGGCATCGGGATTTTCTTTCCCATTGTCATCAATGCCATGGCGGGCGTGCTGGAAATCCAGAAGATTTATTTCGACGTGTCGAAGAATTTTGGCGCGAGCCGCTGGCAAGTGTTTCGTACAGTTGCGTTGCCGGGCGCCATGCCGCTCATTCTCACCGGCGTGAAACTCGGTATTGGCATGGGGCTTGTGCTGATCTCGATTGCTGAAATGGTCGGCGCGAAAAGCGGCCTCGGGTTTATGATGTGGAATGCGTGGGAAATTCTCTCGGTCGAGACCATGTATGTCGGCCTCATCGTGATTGCCGTGCTCGGGATTATCTTTTCGCAGATCGTCACCGAGATCGAGCGCATGATCGTGCCGTGGCGGAACGCGCGCTAAGTTTTAAACCGTCATTGCGAGCGAAGCGAAGCAACCCAGAGGCCTCACGTGAAGCTCCTGGGTTGCTTCGTCGCTTTGCTCCTCGCAATGACGGGTTAAATGTCGGCAAACCCATCGGTCGCAGCAACAAGTGCGCGCTGGATGCCTGTTTCTACCGTGGCATGCCCAGCATCGGGCACAATCTCAAGGTGCGAACCCGGCCAGTTTTGGTGCAATTCATAAGCCGTGACGGGTGGCGTCACGCTGTCATAGCGGCCTTGCACGATCACGCCCGGAATTGTGGAGAGGCGATCCGCATTATGCAGAATTTGCCCCTCATCCAGAAATGACTGGTGCATGAAATAATGCGCTTCGATGCGCGCCAATGCGCGTGTTTGTGGGCTGGCGTAAGAGGGCGCCGGCGCAGCAGGTGGTATACGCGGCGTCAGCATGAGAAGCTTGGCTTCATAAGCGCACCAATGCGCTGCTGCGGCGATCTCGATATTTTCATCGCCGCTGGTGAGGCGTTGATGATAGGCGCGCACCAGATCATCGCGCTCGTCTTCCGGAATGAAGCCAGCAAAAGCCGCATGGGCTTCTGGAAAGAGATGGCGTGCGCCATCGCCATAGAGCCAATCCACTTCACGCTGGCGTGCGGTAAAAACCCCGCGCAGCACAAGGCTTTTCACACGTTTGGTATGGCTTTGCGCATAGGCGAGCGCCAAAGTCGCGCCCCATGAACCACCCAGCACGCAATGGAATTGCGTGATGCCGAGATGCGCGCGCAGGCGCTCAATGTCGGCAATCAGATGCGGTGTGGAATTATTGTCGAGCGAGCCGATGGGTTTTGAGCGTCCCGCGCCACGCTGGTCAAACAGGACGATGCGGTAGCGCTCAGGATCAAACAGGCGACGATTGTCGGTGGAGCATCCGCCACCCGGTCCGCCATGCAGAAAGAGCGCGGGTTTTCCCTCGGGATTGCCACAAGTTTCCCAATAGAGCGTGTGGCCGTCGCCGGTTTCCAAAGCACCGATGGCATAGGGGTCAATCGGTGGATAGAAACCGGCGCGCATATTTTTAGACCTTCGCGCTCTCCACGCGGCCCAGTGCGGCCGACGTCGGGAAGACGAGCGACTTGATGACGACAGGCACGGCGCCCGAGGTTTCAAGCATCGCGCCAATGTCGATGAAGTCGAACTCTTTCAGATTGATCCCGTCGATCGAGACAATCGGATTGGTCATCTTCTGCTCTTCCATGCAGTGAATGCCGACAAGGCCACCAATGTCGCCATCGCCCACGAGCACGAGCGGGAAGCCTTTGCCCATATGCACGGACAAGCCCTTGCGCACGCCCTTCACGAAATCATCGAGACGACGGAAAGTCGCTGAGCCACCCCAGCGATAGCACATGGCCACCGCCTGTTCGCCTTCATGCAAATCGAGACGGCGCAAGGCGGTCTGGATCGATGCGGCAATGGCATCGACATTCAGTTCTTCCTCTTCAAGTGGAAGATCTGGCGTAATGACAGGCACATTTCGCACGGGCAGCACATCCAGCGGATTGACGAAAATCGTCGAGCCCGACACCTGGATCGTATATTGCGAGGCGCCAACGACTGTTGCGCGAATGCCTTCATCCGGACGCTCAAGGCGCGGGCCCCAAGCGGTGACGCGCTTCAAAATCGCGGCAGCGAGTTTGGGACCCAAGTCACCAAAGCCCGCTTTCTGGCGGTTGTAGACATATTCCGAGACGCCACCCGAGAAGGTGACAGCATCGGGCTTCTTGTCATTCTTCAGCGCATCGACGCGCAAAAGCGAAGCTGTTTCGGGCGACAGCTTTTGCGCGCTGATACATTCCATCAGGCGCTCGGCCATTCGGTCGATCAGGGCGTCGAGTTTCGCCTCATCAGGCTTGGTGCCCATTTCGAGCGTCAGGCCGACTTCCGCGGCAAAGCGGCGGGCGGCTTCTTCAATGCGGACAATCTTGCCCTCGGCATCGAAGGAGAGGGTGCGCGCGCCCACATCAATGGCGGTCATTTCGACGATTTCGCCCTGCTCGCAGACGGCGATTTTCGATGTGCCACCGCCAATGTCGATGTTCATGACACGGCATTTTTCGCGAAGTGAGCGGGCGGCTGCGCCCGAGCCGAAGGCGGCGAGCGTGGTTTCCAGCCCGTCACCGGCCGAAACCGAGACGAATTTGCCGGTCTGGGCGGCAAAGAGCTCGCCGATGGCCCGCGCATTGTTGCGGCGCACAGCGACGCCCGTGAGGATCAGGGCGCCCGTGTCGATCGACATGGGGTCGATACCGGCCATTTCATATTGCTTGTCGATAAAGGCGCCGAGCTTGGCCTTATCGATTTCGGTCAAATCGGCCGTGTAGGGGGTCAAAAGCACGTCGGATTCGTGAAAAACCTCACGTTCCGTGACCACATAGCGGTTATCGACGCGTTCCAGCACAAGGCGGGAAAAGACGAGGTGGGAGGTCGAGGAGCCGATATCGACGCCGACGCTCACCAGGCGGATTTCGTCTTCCTCTTCGAGGCTGCGCCGCACATTGCTGAAAAATACGCGTCCCCCAACGGCCTCGTCACTCATCCTGGCGCTCCTGTCACCTATTTTGGCCCGGTTTCCCGGGGCTTTGCTGTTGTCTTTTGCAATCGGCCAAAGCCGGGGGCGTGTCAACCACGCCGCCCCCTAAAGAAAGCTTTGTTTTCAGGGGGCTCGGGGCCTTCAGACTGCTGTTTCCGCTTGCCTTTGACCCGTCTAGACCTTAGTCGAATGAGAGACAATAAAAATAAGCCTCGGACCAAAAGCGGGGCGGGAGGACGCGGGCCCCGAAAGGACCGCCGACGAGACTTCAGGCGCCATCGGGCCACACCCCCTCAAGAGGGTCGTTCCGGTTTCTTCTGCGCGCCCAATTCAAAACAACAAGGGACGCGTTTTTCATGGCCGGCGCTGAGGACGACAAGAAGAACAAGGGACATTCCATGGCCGAACATCACGGCATGGGCCCCGGCTGGAAGCACGAGCACGACGGTTATTCCGATCACGAACATGACGAATACGACATGGACGGCCCGATCGAAGACAATCCGCTCTGGCAGGCTGACAATGTTCATCTCACCAGCGTCGGTGTCGACATTGGTTCATCCGGCACGCAGGTCATTTTCTCGCGCATTCATCTGCGCCGTCTCGCTGAAGATCTGACGAGCCGTTATTACGTTGTCTCGCGCGAAACACTCTATCTTTCACCTGTGTCGCTGACGCCCTATTCGAGCGAAACACGCATCGATGATGTGAAGCTCGGCGAAATCATCAGGGCTGCCTATGAAGGCGCAGGCCTTAAGGCGTCAGAAGTTGATACGGGCGCTGTCATTCTCACGGGCGAGGCTTTGCGCCGTGAAAATGCGCAGGGCATTTCCAACCTTCTGTCGGAAGCAGGTGGCGAATTTGTTTGCGCCACCGCAGGCCATCACATGGAATCCATGCTCGCGGGCTATGGCTCGGGCGCGGCCAATGTGTCGCTCGAATCTGGCAAGCGCGTCCTCAATATCGACATTGGCGGCGGCACGACGAAACTCGCCATGCTCGAAGGTGGACGCGTGCTCGGCACGGCTGCGTTCCATGTGGGCGGTCGTCTGCAAGTCGTCGACGAAAATTTCAAGATCATTCGCCTCGATCCGGCCGGAAAAACGCATGCGAAGCGTGCTGGCTTTGAATGGAAGCTTGGCGATACGGTGACGTCGGAGCAGCTCGACAAGGTTGCCGACGTCATGGCCGATACGCTGGTCGCCGCGCTCACCGCGCGCCCGCTGCCGCATGATGTTGGTCATCTCTACCTCACCGATCCGATTCTCGATTACGGCGATCTCGGCGGGATCATGTTCTCGGGCGGTGTCGCTGAATATGTTTACGCGCGTGAAGAACGTGACTTTGGCGATATGGGCAAGCGTTTGGGCACTGCGATCCGTCGCAAGGTCGATCAGGACCGCTTCCCGTGGACCTTCTTGCCGGCAGGTGAATGTATCCGCGCAACAGCGCTGGGTGCGTCCGAATATTCGGTGCAGCTGTCGGGCAATACGAGCTATATTTCCAATCCCGGCGAATTGCTGCCGCGCCGCAATCTGCAAGTCATCCAGCCGCCGGTGGAAACGGGCGATGAGATTGATGCGGAAGCTGTCGCCAAGGCGATCCGCGCACATCGCAAAGCGTTTGAAGTTGAAAGCGCCGATGTCGATATTGCGCTGGCTCTGCGTTGGACGGGTGTTCCCTCTTATGATCGCATCGCGCCTTTCGCGCAGGGCATTATTGCTGGCCTTGCCGATCATATCGCCGCGAAGAAGCCGCTCTATGTCATGCTCGATGGCGATATTGCGCAGACTTTGGGCGCGATCATGCGCGAAGAAATGGGCGTCGCTTCAGAAGTCCTCGTCATCGACGGCGTCATGCTGATGGATTTCGACTACATCGATCTGGGCAAAGTGCGTATTCCTTCCTTCACCGTGCCGGTCACGATCAAATCTTTGGTCTTCTCGGAAGATCCGCGTGGGCCGCGCGCCAAGGAAATCATCCACCATCGCGCCGAAGATGATCATGGTCATGATCATGCGCATGGTCACAGCCACTCTCATTCACATGGTCATGGGCACTCCCATCACCATGGGCATGATCACAAGCACTGAGTGAGGGCGCGGTTTGTCATCTGTTCAGAACATGTCGGATCTTCCGCAATCAGCGCCGCAACCAGCGGTGAAGGCTGATCCGAAATGGTTCGTGATGGGCGGCGTTGTGTCCATCGTGGCATGGCTGGCGCTCGTCCCGCTCTTCTTCCTGATCTATCAAAGCTTCCGCACGCCGGGCACAGCGCGCAAGCCTGCTGTCTGGACCTTGGGCAATTATCTAGAAGCCTATTCGTCGTCAGACACGCTCGTCTTGTTTGCCAATTCGGTGGAATTTGCAGCGGGCACTGCCATTCTGGCTCTGGTGATCGGCACCGCACTTGCCTGGATGACGGAGCGGACGAATACGCCGCTGAAGCCGCTCTTCTATGCGCTCTCGATCATTCCGCTGATCATTCCTGGCATTCTCTTTGTCGTGTCGTGGATTTTTCTGGCGAGCCCGAAGATCGGTCTGATCAATCTCGTTTTGCAAAAACTCTTCGGCACAGAAAAAGTCTATGTCGATATTTATTCCATGGCGGGGATGATCTGGGTCGATGGTCTGCATTATGCGCCCATCGCTTTCCTGCTGATGACGGCGGCCTTCCGCGCGATGGATCCCTCGCTTGAAGAGAGCGCGATGATGAGCGGAGCTTCCATGTGGGGCATTTTCCGCCGCATCACGTTGAAGCTCGCGTTTCCAGCTGTGGCGGCGTCCTTCCTGATCCTCTTCGTGCGCTCAATCGAAAGCTTTGAAGTGCCAGCTCTGCTGGGCCTGCCGGTTGGTATTCAGGTTTTCACTTCCGCCATTTATGACGCGATCCATTCTTACCCGAGCAATATCGGACTCGCCGCCGCCTATGCTATCACGCTGCTCGTCATCACCATGGGCGGCATTTATGCGCAGTCGCGCATCACGTCGCAGGGCGGCAAATATTCGACCGTGACGGGCAAAGGCTTTCGCCCTCGCACGATTGATCTGGGTCGCTGGAAATATCTGACGCTGGGCATTTTCATCGTCTATGCGCTGCTCGTCGTGATCTTGCCGTTCCTGGTGCTGCTCTGGTCGTCGCTGCAGAAATATTACAGCGTGCCGTCATGGGAAGCGCTGCAGAATGTCTCTCTCGCCGCCTATAAGACGATCATCAATTACCCGAGTGTCGGCACGGCGGTTTGGAACTCCTTCATCCTGTCGATTGGCTCGGCCACTACGGTCATGGTGCTGACGGCGGTGGTCTGCTGGATTGTCCTGCGCACGAAGATTCGGGGTCGCTGGGTTCTGGACCAGATCGCCTCGGTGCCGCTGGTCTTGCCGGGCCTCGTCATGGGTCTTGCCATTATGGTCTGCTACCTCGCCATTGGCGGGGGCATTTATGGCTCCATCTGGATTCTCTTCATCGCCTATGTGACGCGCTTCCTGCCCTATGGCATGCGCTACAACACGACTTCCATGGTCCAGCTGCATAAGGAGCTGGAGGAATCAGCCGCCATGTCCGGGGCGAGCTGGCTGACCGCTTTCCGCAAAGTGGTCCTGCCGCTCTTGAAACCCGGCTTGCTTGCGGGCTGGATCTATATTGTCATTGTCTCGGTCCGTGAATTGTCGAGCTCGATCTTGCTCTACAGCCCGGGTACAGAGGTGGTCTCGATTGTCATCTGGGAAATGTGGCAGAATGGACAATATGTGGAGCTTTCCGCTTTCGGCGTTATGCTGATCGCGACGCTCTTTGTATTTGTTATGACGGCCCAATGGGTCGGTAAGCGCTTCGGCGTCAAAGAAAA
>CANGFE010000010.1 GCA_947453155.1 Beijerinckiaceae bacterium
ACGATCTGAATCTTGCCCTGCGGATCGACAACGAAAGTGCCGCGATCAGCCAGACCTGCTTCTTCGATCAACACGTCGAAGTTGCGCGAGATCGTCGTGGTCGGGTCGCCGACCATTGTGTACTGGATCTTCTTGATGGCGGCCGATGTGTCGTGCCAAGCCTTATGCGCGAAATGCGTGTCGGTGGAGACCGAGTAGATTTCGACGCCGAGCTTCTGGAATTCCGCGTAATTGTCGGCGAGGTCTTCGAGTTCGGTCGGGCAGACGAAGGTGAAGTCAGCCGGGTAGAAGAACACAACGGACCACTTGCCGTGCAGCGACTGGTCGGTCACTTCGATGAACTTGCCGCCCTTGAGAGCCTGGGCTTTGAAAGGCTTAATCTGCGAACCGATCAGCGACATGCGTTTTCTCCTGCTTTGAAACCGGGCTGGCCACGCCAACCCTTAGAAAAGGACATGGGCTGTGTAGGGCCAATTTACATCCATTAAAAGTGAATAATATCGATTGTTTTAATCGTTTTTATCGATTACTGATTGGCCCATGAAGATCCTCCCCACCCTGCGCCAGCTGCGCTTTCTTGTGGCCGTCGTCGACCATTGCCATTTCGGCAAAGCCGCCGAGGCCTGCCTGATTGGCCAATCCACCCTCTCAGCGGGCATCCAGGAGTTGGAACAGATTCTGGGCGTCCGGCTTCTGGAACGCACCAAACGCTCCGTCGTGCCGACTCCAATTGGCCGCGACATTGCCGAGCGCGCCCGCGCTCTGCTCTCGGGCGCGGAAGATCTGGTGGATACAGCTTTGGCGGCGCAGGACCCGTTGTCGGGGCCCCTGCATCTGGGCCTGATCCCGACTGTTGGCCCCTTCATTCTGCCGCGCATCATGCCGCCTTTGCGCGACAGTTTGCCCGACATGAAATTCTATCTGCGCGAAGAACAAACAGCTGTACTGCTCTCACGTCTTGAAGAAGGCGAAGTGGACGCAGCTATCATCGCGTTGCCCTTTGCGGGTGATTTTGAATCGATTGAAATCGCGCACGATCGTTTTTGGGTCGTCTATCCCAAGGGCCATGCTTTTACCGGGCGCGAAACCATTTTGCCGAGCGAGATGGCAGGCGAGGATTTGCTGCTGCTCGAAGATGGTCATTGCCTGCGCGACCATGCGCTCGCCGCTTGCGCGCTGGAAACAGCACGGCGCAATCATGCTTTCCAAGGCACCAGCCTGCACACGCTTGTGCAAATGGTGGGCAGCGGTCTTGGCGTGACGCTGCTGCCGCAAATGGCGGTGGAAGGCGGCCTGCTGCGCGGGCTTGATGTGGGCTGCACGCCGCTCACAGGGGATCAAAGCTTCCGCCGCATTGGCCTGGCCTTCCGCGCGACATCCGGGCGGCGTGCGACCTTTGAACATTTGGCCAAGGAATTAGCCTTCCGCCTCGCGCCAGCGCTTTAAAAGACTGCCCAATGTAACGCCCATTCATACAAGGGCGGAGGTAAATTTGGCCAGGTCAAGTGAGTTGCGGAGCCGGGGAACCAGCCAATGAAAAAATCGATCATGGCAGGCCTCTTTTGGGCTTCGTTTGCGCTTCCCGCACAAGCTGGCGTGATGAATTTCTCCTGCGGCAGCGGGGCTGCTGCCTATGATCTGATGATGGACGATGATCGCGGCATCATGACATCGACCGTGAAAGCAACCGGCGCTGTGACGCAACTCGTTGTTCGCGGCATGAAGCGCGAGAATGGAAGCGTCTTCGCACGCGGCTATATGAGCGGGCGCGGGACAGAGTTTGAATTCAATTATAAATATTCTGGCCAGATCTCTTATCTCTTCGGCAATGGCGGCAAGCGCAGCGATGATTGCCGCTTGGTCAGCGAATATCGCTGACTGCGGCACGCCATCTGAAGCGCGCCGGTTTTTCTAGCGCCTGTCCATGATGACAACGCGCCCGCGCGGCTCGCGCCACGCATAGGCGGACATGCCATGTTCGATGGCATATTGCTGGCGTGCCGTGGTCATATCTGAAATTCCGCCAGCGACCGTATCACCCACGCAACGCGGATCCATGCCCGAGCCCGTCGCTTGGCATATTGGATTGAGATTGGCGTCGCGCTTCCAATTCCATTGCTGCGCAGACGCGGCTGCAGGCAAAAGACCGAGCGCGATGGCGAAGAAAATTGCTTTGGGCGTCATGCTGATCTCCGCGACATGAGGGACGCGGGATATGTAGCAAGCCGCCTTTTGGTTCCCTCGGCCAGGGCAAGGGGAGCCGCGTCCAGAGCAGGCGCCTTTCAGCTGGCGCGATCAACCACCTGACAGATAAAACCGTTTTAGAACAGTATGTTAGATGCATTCCTGAGGGGGTGCACACAAAATCACATAGCCCTCTTGCTTTTTAATTAGATTTATCTAAATTAGTGTTTATGAATATAGAGCAACTCCTCCCCAAGGCCGAAAAGGCCGAAGCCTTTTTGAAGGCACTCGCCAACAAGCACCGCTTGATGGTGCTGTGCGAATTGCATCAAGGCGAACGATCTGTCGGTTCATTGATGGATGCGGTGGGCCTGAGCCAATCCGCACTCTCGCAGCATCTCGCAAAATTACGCGAGGATGGCCTCGTCGTGACGCGTCGCGATGCGCAGACCATCTATTACGCGCTGGCCAACGACGATGCCTCGCGCATCATGGCTGTACTCTACGACCTCTTCTGCGCTGATCCATCAGCGCAGATTGTTTCAAAACCCCTCGCGAAAGGAAAAGCCAGATGAGCATGGCAGCACTGGACAATGTGGGCACGCGCGCAGGCGCATCACGCCTTGATTGGACACCCTATCTCGCTGGTGCGGGCATTGGCGTGTTGAGCTGGATTGCTTTTGGCATCGCCAAAGATCCGATTGGCGTGACGACTGCCTATGGCCGCTTGGCAGGTGAAGTCGCGATTCCACTGCTTGGAAGCGACGCAGTTGCCAATAACACTTATTGGAAACTGGCTCCCTTCGCCTTTGATTACGGGGTTCTTTTCCTTGTCGGCATTATGATCGGCGCGTTTGTTTCAGCGATCATGTCCGGCACATTCAAGGTCGAACTCGTGCCTGATGTCTGGAAGCAAGAAATGGGCGGCTCCGTGTGGAAGCGCTTTACCTATGCCTTCCTCGGCGGCGTAATCATCATGTATGGCGCGCGATTGGCGGGTGGCTGCACCAGCGGGCACGGCATTTCAGGCGGCTTGCAGCTCGCCGTTTCAAGCTGGCTCTTTCTCGCGGTGATGTTTGCCACAGGGCTTATCGCCTCTTTCCTTCTCTTCCACGCCAAGAAAGCTTGAGGAGTACCATCATGACTGATCTCTTCGCTCCCGGCAGCATTGCCCTTGCTCTTCTCATCGGCGCTGCTTTTGGTTTCCTTCTGCACCGCGGCCGCGTGACAAGCTGCAATGTGATTGAAAACCAATTCCGCTTGAAAGATTACACCGTGCTGAAAGTCATGCTGACCGCCATCATCGTCGGCGGCGTGGGTGTGATGGCACTGGCCGATGCCAATCTGGCCAAATATGCGGTCAAAGACGCCAATCTCTTGGGCGTGGCTTTGGGCGCTGGCCTGTTTGGCATTGGCATGGTGTTTTATGGCTATTGCCCCGGCACGGGCCTCGCAGCCATTGCAACAGGCAGCGTGCATGCGCTTGTCGGCGCGCTTGGCATGATTGCTGGCGGTATTCTTTTCGCCCTGTCATTCGACTGGGTGAAGGCCAATATCCTGACGGTTGGCGCCTATGGCAAAATCCGCTTGCCCGATGTGACGGGCATTTCCGCTCCGGTGTGGTTTGCGGGCCTGACCCTTGTGGCCATCGCCTTTTTTATCTGGGCAGAGCGCCAGCAAAAAAGCTAAACTTAGACCCAACGAGAAAAGGGATGCCGGCCTCGTGGCCGGCGTTTCCATATGGGAGGACAAGAAGATGAGCGAACACGCTCGCTGGCAGGGCCGCTATGCCGTGCCCGACTATATTTTCGGCGAAGAACCCAATGCCTTCCTCGCCGCGCAAAAACACCTTCTCCCCAAAACCGGCAAAGCGCTGGCCGTCGCCGATGGCGAGGCGCGTAATGGCGTGTGGCTGGCCGAGCAAGGCCTCGATGTCACCTCCATCGATTTCTCATCCAACGCACAAGACAAGGCGCGTGCGCTTGCCAAAAAACGCGGCGTTGCTCTCACGCTTGAATGCGTCGACGTGCATGCCTGGCCCTACCCAGAAAATACCTATGATGTGGTGGTGGAAGTTTTTACCCAATTCTCAACGCCCGAAGAGCGGACGGTGAAATGGGACAGCATGATCCGTGCACTCAAGCCCGGCGGCCTGCTGCTGCTTGAAGGCTACACACCCAAACAGCTCGACTATAAAACCGGTGGGCCGAAGGAAGTGGAGCGGCTGTATACACGCGCCATGCTTGAAAAAGGTTTCGCCAAACTCGCTCGCTTCGAGATCAAGGAATATGAGACGCATATGTCGGAAGGCGCGGGCCATGCTGGCATGGCCGCCGTCATCGATCTCATTGGTTATAAGTAAGAAAATTAAAAAGGATCGCTGATCGATGAAAGTGCCTGCGCTGATCAAGAAGAATGTCGCGCTCTTTTCCATGTCGCAGAGCTTTACTGGCGCAGGCATGCAATTTTCTTACGGCTTTGGCCCGCTGATGGTGCAAGCGCTGACGGGCTCCGCCGCACTCGCGGGGCTCTCGGTCGGCTTGATCGGCATCAGCCGCTTTCTGGTCGCCTATCCAATGGGCAAAATCACCGATGCCTATGGGCGCAAGCGCGGTATTTTTCTCGGCCTCGGATTGGCATTGATTGGCAGCCTGACGCTCGGCACCGCCATGCTGGTGAAGTCTATCGCCTTATTCATTATCGGCTTGCTGATGTTTGGCATGGGCATGAATGGCGCGCAGCAAATGCGCGTTGGCGTGACGGATATGTTCCCGCCCTCCATGCGCGCGCAGGCGCTGGGCTATCTGGCCCTAGGCTCGCTGTTCAGCCTCTTGCTCAGCCCCTTCATGGTCAATTTGGCCGACAAGATTTCTAAAATCACCAATACCGATCCGCTCGGCATGCCGTGGTTTTTCTTGCCGGTGCTCATTCTGTCGGGCGTGGTGATTGTCAGCTTTGTGAAACCTGACCCCAAAGTGATCGGCATGAATTTGCGCGATTACTGGACCGATCTGCCACCAAGCGTGAAAAAGGAAACGGTCTCAGACCAGACTTTCAGCGCGAAAAAGCTTTTGTCAGATCCCTCCATCCGTCTTGCCATCCTGTCCAATTGTGCTGGCACGGGCAATATGTCGATCGTGATGGTCCTGACCTCGCTGGTTCTGCATGAGCATGGCCATTCACTCTTTGCCATCGCCGTGTCGCATACATTCCATTCAGCAGGCATGTTTGCTTTCACCATTCCGATTGGCAAATTGGCAGACCGTTACGGTCGCTCGGCCATTATGTTCCCTGGCGTTTTCATCTCGCTGATCGGCGCAGCGCTTGTCTCGTTCACACCCAATATGATCACAGTGACAATGGGGACATTCCTCGTCGGACTCGGTTGGGCGGGCGCCAATGTGGCTGCAACAGCCTATATCGCCGACAAGGTGGAAACGGCGCAACGCGGCCGCGCCATTGGCGTGAATGATTCCTTCGGCGCAACCAGCACCATTTTTGCAGCCTTTGTCACAGGCCCGCTCATCGCCTTTGCAGGATTGCCGGCCGCTGGTCTTGTCGCCGTCTCGCTGGCCGTGCTGCCCTTCATCTTGCGGGTCATCAGCGGGCCTATGAAAGAATAATTCAAAAAAGACAAAACATCGGGAGGAGATGCACATGAGTGACGAGACCAACTGGCCAGCCGACATTGACCCGCAATCAGGCTTTCGCCTGCCGCTGCTGAAGCGCGAAGAATTGGATGAAGTTGGCCAACGCCGCTACGACCGCGCCGCCAATGGCGGCAATATTGCGGGCCTGCAAGGCCCGACCGGCATCATGCTCTATTCGCCCAAGACCAGCGAAGCGCAGTCTTCCATCAGCCGCTATTTGCGCAACGAAGCGGGGTTTACCCCGCGCATTCGCGAAATCGCTCTGCTCATTACGTCGCGCTGCATGGACCAACAGTTTGAATGGGTGGCCCATGAGCCGGAAGGCGTGAAAGCGGGCGTGCCGCAAGATGTGATTGATGTCATCAAACATGATCGCCCGACAACCGGGCTCGATGAAGCGGATCGTGTGGTGATCGAATTGGGCCGCGCTGTCTGGCGTGACCATAAGGTGAGCCCGGAGCTGTTTGCGCAGGCCAAGAAAATCTTTGGTCCTAATCAGCTGGTCGATCTGGTTTTGATGATGGGCACACATGCCTCGACAGCAGCACTGCTCACCACATTCGACATGCAATTGCACAAAGGCCGAAAGCCACTGATGCCGATTGGCTAAAACAAAGTGGGTGAGGAGAAATCCTCACCCTTTTCTTTTACCACAGACCCGCCTCGGCCACGGCGCGCGACAAGAGTTGCAACGCCAAAAGGGTCAGGATGATTTTCAAAGTCAGGCGATATTTCTTCTCGGGCATGCGATGCAGCGCCACTTCGCCAAGCCAATTGCCTGCCGCACCCGCCGCAATCATGACCGCAATCAGGGGCAGATAGGCGGTAATCGCAAAACCGATGAAGCTGAACGCGATGAGCTTCAGAACATGCACGAAGATCATCAAGGCGCCTTGCGTGGCGACATGATTGCGTCGATCCGGCGCAGCGCTCGCAATGAAGGGTGAGAGAAACGTTCCCGTTGCACTCACGAAGACGCCCAAGAAAGTGGCGAAAAAACCCAAGACCGCAAAACGCCCTTTTTCAGCGCCCATACGTCCGAGATTCGGCATCCAAGTCACGAGCAGAATGAAGCCGCCGATAATGGCCTGCAACCAAGTAACAGGGAGCGCGATAAATGTTTTGGCGCCAACCGCCGCCCCAATCGCTGCCCCTAGGATGAATGGCGGCACAACTTGCTTCATCACATAGCGCCACATGATGAGCGTGCGCGAGACCCCTGAGCCCAATTGCACGACCGTATGCACGGGCACCAGCACGGTGGGCGGCATAACCATGGCCATGAGGGCGAGAAGAATGACGCCGCCCGCAGTGCCCGTAAACACGCCGATAAAAGCGGTCACAAAAGAAGCGAGGGTCAGCCCAAAAAAGAGCAACGGCCCGATATCGGGCGTGCCGAGAAAATCCATGCGGAACCCCTCCCCTTTACGCGCCCTTATCGTGGGCCCGTTTGCCTTTGGCCGCAACGGCTTGGCTTGCGCCTGCTTAGACGCATTTAGCGAGATCTTCTACCGATTTCTCTTTACTTGACCAGCGCTTGGCTCAAGACTAGCTAAAATCGCTGAAGTCGACACGTCAGGTTTCAATGCTGTCTTTGTCTCGCAATTCACGCGCTGCTGCTTATGGACGTTTCAAGGCCCGCTTCAAACCGGGCCATGGAATTCTTGCTTTCCATAACGGCGCTCCGATGAAGATCGTCGATATTAGCGATGTGGGATTCAAGCTCCATAATGAGAGCGTCTTTCAACAAGACACGATTTATCTTTTCGACATTATCTTTCACGAAGAACATGATGTGACGGGATGGCGATTGCGAGCTGAATGTCGCTGGACATCAGACAGCGAAGCGGGATTCATCTTCCTCTTGGACCGCTGGGGACAAGCCATTAGCTCCCGCATTGCACGCCAGCATTTACGTGGCCGCATGAAAGTGCTGAACGGGATTGAGCTTTAAAAGTTAAAGCCAGTCGTTCGACCTTGGCTCGCTTTGTCCATGATAGGCGAGAAGATAAAAGCCAAGGGCAATGAGCGGACCAAAGGATACGATCTTTCCAAGGATCGACAGCGCATCTAGAAGCAGCGATGGCATAGCCTACACTCCCGTCTTTCCCGTGACACAAAGACTAGTTGAATCTGCTTGATTCTGAAATGTTTTTTGTAAGCGCGAGCTAAGCTGGATTTTGACTTGAGACCAGCGCTGGCTTATCAATGGCGGCCTCAAGCAAAAAGAAACAGGGGGACGCTATGGCTCAGGACGACATCAATTTCGCCTCGAATGGCGAGGCCATTTTCCGCGACCCCTATATGGAATGGGCGACACGCCAAGAGATTCCGATCCATCTCGATTTCGGCCATGATTTGCTGGCGCTCGAAACCAAACCTTGGGCGCGCTATGATGCGCGCGGCTGTTTTGCGCATACGCATGGCCGCGGCGACTTTGTGGCCAATTTCGTTTTGGAAGTGGAGCCCGCGCGCAAGACCCGGCCGGTGAAACATCTGGCGGAATCTTTCTTCTTTGTCCTCTCCGGCAATGGCTCGACGACCGTTTGGCTGCCCGATGGTTCGAAGAATACATTTGAATGGGGCCCGAAAGCGCTCTTCGCCATTCCGCTCAATTGCGAATATCAAATCTTCAACACGTCAGGCCATGAGAGCGCACGCCTCTCCTGCACCAATGATCTACCGCTGGCGCTGAACCATTATCACAATGAAGATTTCATCTTCGCCAATGACTTCAAGTTCCCCGAGCGCGTCGGGCCTGAAAACCGCTTTCAGGGTGAAGGCGATCACTCCACTTATGACCGCAAGAAAAATGCCGGTCGCATCAATATGTGGGAGACGAATTTCGTCCAAGATCTGACGGCGTTCAAACTTTATGATTTGGACACGCGCGGCAAAGGCTCGCGCAATGTCTTCTTCCAGCTGGCCGACGGCACGATGCATTCGCATACGTCGGAAATTCCGGTTGGGCGCTACAAGAAAGCCCACCGCCATGCCGCCGGCACCCATGTCCATGCCGTGACCGGTTCTGGCTATTCGCTGCTCTGGTATGAAGGCGACGATAAATTCGTCGAGCTGCCTTGGCGCCACGGCATTATGTACACGCCGCCGTTCTGGATGTTCCACCAGCACTTCAACACGTCAGATGCGCCGGCGCGCTATCTCGCCTGCTCGATTGGCAGCGCGCGCTATCCGTTCATCTCGCTGCGCCGTGTGTCAAATGAAGGCGGTGGCTCGACCTCCGTCAAACAGGGCGGGCGCCAGATTGAATATGAAGATCAGGATCCGCGGATTCACCGCAAGTTCTTGCGCGCGATCAAAGAAAACAACGTCGCCTCGCTCATGGGCGACGTGTTCGATGAAGACGCGGTGATGAAATTGTCGGAAGAGAGCTTGGCAGGCCCTATCCGCACACCAGAGCTGAAGGGCCCTGCTATTTAGCCCTTTCCGGCGCGCGTCGCATAGTTCATGAGCCAGTCGCGCTCTTCATCTTTAATGGTGAGAGCGCGGCGGACATCTTCTTGCACATCCTCGCCGGTTTCATAATCAGGCACGAAGCCGACAAGCTTTTCGGCTTCGGCTTCATATTCCGGATCTTTTTCAAAAGCGCGGATCGCGTCTCGCACGGCTTGCATGGCCTGCGGCGACACATTGGGTGGGAACACAATCATGCGCTGCATGGCAGATGACGTTGCCAGCACGCGCTTATAGGCTTCCCACAATTCGCCCGACGGCTCCTTGCCCTTCAGCTCTTTATAAAACTTATCGAAGGATGGCATGTTGAGACCGCGCACCTGCGAGGGCTCGGCGAAACGCGATCCATTCCAGCCGGGATTGTAGAAGAGCGGCACAGCTGTGCCCAAAGCGATCACACCCGGCTCGACGACCGAGCGATAACCGGGCGGGCTTTCTGAAAACAGGCTGATCTCGCCGCGATCAAAGGCCAGACGCGCGGCTGAATTGCTCTTATAGCCGGTGACATATTTGTAGTTCAGCCCGAGCATGTCGGCGGTGAGGCGCAGCAACAGGTCTTTCGAAGAATCGGCGGAAAGGCCGCCAATGACAATATTCTCGCCCTTCACAATATCGGCAGGCTTTTTCAAACCCGGCGCAATATCAGCGCGCGCATAATAGACGGTGGTTCCCGGCTGATAGGCGACAAAATTATAGGAAAGAATATCAACGCGGGCTTTTTCCTTCACGCTGGCGTGGCGCCAAGCAATGCCGGAGAGATAGCCCACCATCGTGCCGTCACGCGGGGCAATTTCGCCCAAGAAGTTCGTGCCGACCGCGCCGCCAGCGCCATCCATATTTTGCACGATAATATTGGGCTTGCCGGCGAGATGTTTGCCGAGAAACTTCGCGAAGAGGCGGCCTTCAATATCGGTCGGACCAGCGGAGGCGAAATTGACGAGAACGGTGACGCGCTTGCCTTTGTAAAAAGGCTCATCTGCGGCCTTGGCCACGCCACTCATGGTAGCGACGGCAAAAGCACATGCGAGCATTTTGCGCATGGTCATTCTCTCCTCCCTCATCACGCCCGCGTCTTTGCGCGGATCATTGGGGAGAGGCTAGCAAGCTTTGAGGCCCCACGCAAAAAGAAAGCCGCCCGAAGGCGGCTTTCCCAAATCAGAAATCAGCCCGCGCTCAGATGCGCTGGGTAATATTGTCGACTTTGATCGAGCCAACTTCGAACTTCTGCGGGGCAGCATCGACACGCTCGGTTTTGATCGCCTTGTCGAAGCCCGCCATTTGCAGGATTTCGAGATCTTCATCGCCCGAGCTTTCGAACCAATATTGGGCGCCGGCGGGGATCAAAATGCCCTCATGCTTGCCGAATTCGCCGATGACCACGTCGCCGGGGCCATAGAACTTCACTTTGCCGCTGAGCACGAACCAGAATCCGTCCATACCGCGATGCGAATGGAGATTGTTTTCGCCGCCTTCGCTGACCACCTGCACGCGGCCGCGGATGATATCCGTACCGGCCAGCTGGACGATGCCTTTGCCCTTCTTCAACTCGGGCTTTTTATAGCTGAAGACCTGATAGGATTGATCGTTGCTCATGGGTCCCTCCCCGGACGCTCTGGCCACCTTGGCGGGGCCGTCTTTCATGGCCTCATTTTGCAGAGAAAAGAGGCTCCTGCAAGGCGTCTGCCCGAGAGTTTACCTGCCTTCACCATGGACTTGTGCAGCCGCGGGAAAATCGGCCCCGACCTCCCCCAAGGGTTGATTGTCAGGTGCCAGCCATTCTGCTTCACTTGCCTCCAACCGGCGCCAAAAGCCGGGACTAGGGAAGGGGAACCCCAATGCACAAGACAGCGACCTCGCTGGCTGCCCTTTTGGCCGCCGCTCTTTTCACAACACCGACGCTTGCGCAAAAATCCGATTTCAAGCCGGTGACGGATGCTGTGCTCGCCAATCCGGATCCGGGCGACTGGCTGCATCTCAACCGCACGCAGGATCAGCAGCGCTTCAGCCCGCTCAACCAGATCAACAAATCCAATGTGAAAAACCTGCGCATGGCCTGGGCGCGCGGCCTGCCCAATGGCACGCAGGAATCCGTGCCGATCGTTTATCAGGGCGTCATGTATCTCTATGCGCCAGGCGCATCCGTGCAGGCAGTGGACGCCACCAATGGCGATCTGCTGTGGGAATATGTGCGCGACTATCCGAAGGATGTGAATGCGCAGGCTGCGCGCAACAAGAGCCTCGGCATTTATGAGGACATGATCTATTTCGCTGCGCCCGATGGCTATCTCGTCGGCATTGATGCCAAGACGGGTAAAGAGCGCTGGGCCACCAAAGTGGATGACGGCGGTCAGGTCGCAGGCGGCATTCTGATTGCCGAAGGAAAGGTCATCACCAACCGCACCTGCATTGAAGGCACGCGCCCGCAATGTTTCATCGCTGCGCATGATGCCAAGACGGGCAAGGAAGCCTGGCGCTTCCACACAACCGCCAGCGCCGATGAGCCCGGTGGCGACACTTGGGGAAAGATGGACAGCGACAAGCGCGCGGCAAGCCCGTGGGGGTTGCCCGGATCTTATGATCCCAAGCGCAAGGCGATCTATTTTGGCATTGCCAATCCAGATCCCTATACGCGCCTGCGCCGCCATGGTCGCTATGACGGCGTGCCCTTCGTCTCACCGGTCGAGCTTTATGCCAATTCAACGGTGGCCATCGACATCAATACCGGCAAGCTGAAATGGTATTATCAGGAATTGCCGGGCGATGATTGGGATGCCGACCACAATCAGGAACGCATCCTCGCCAAAGTGAAACTGAAGCCCGACCCGAAACACGTCAAATGGATTGCTGACGATGTGAAGAAGGGCGAAGAGCGCGAAGTCGTCATGACGGTTGCCGAAGGCGGCGGCATGTTTGTGGTGGATCGCGACACCGGCAAATTCATCTGGGCGAAGCCATTCCCTTATGACGTGCCGGATTTCAACATCAGCAAGGTCGATACCAAAACCGGCCAGACGCATGTCAATGTCGAAAAGCTGTTCAAAGCGGATGGCGATACGCGACTGGGCTGCTTCCACAACACACGCGGCCTCTGGTCGATTGCTTATAATCCGAAGAACACATCACTCTATGTGCCCTTCCAGGATCAATGCATCTCCATGACTGCGAATGAAAAGGCCAAGACAGGTTGGGGTCCGCGCAAGGGCCTGATGCGTCCAGGCATTGATCCCAACAAATATATGAATCTCGCCAAGATCGACATGAGCACGGGCGAGATGAAAATCCTGCACTCACAGGCGCAAGCCAGCGCCAGCTCGGCGCTTGTGACCGCAGGTGATCTGCTGTTCTGGGGTGACCAGAACCGCCGCCTGCGCGCCTTTGATGCCGATACTGGCAAGGTGCTGTGGGAAGGCGTCGTTGGCGGCATGGTGATGAACTCGATGATCACCTATTCAGTCAAGGGCAAGCAATATGTGATGGTCTTCACCGGCGAAGGACAATCGGTCTCCGCTGGTCCGCTCGGCCTCACACAGACAAGCATGCCCAAAGCTGTGCGCGGACATAATTCCGTATTCGTTTTCGCCCTGCCCTAAGCGAAAGACAACCAAGACAAGAAAAGCCGGACCAAGGGCCGGCTTTTTTATTTCGCGCGTGAGCGAATGTAAGCCCAAATGGCCGCGCGCTCATCTTCGGTAATCATGCCCTGCCAGGCAGGCATTTGCCCACGCCCGTTCCAGACTGTCGTTTCGAATTTCACGCGATCTTCGACCGTGAGATTTTTCAGATCGGGCGCCGCACCCGTGGGGCGCAACCGCTCGCCATGGCAAGTCGCACAATGTTCCTCATAAAGCGCTTCGCCCGCAGCCACTGCGCCCTCTTGCGCCTGCGCCAGACCCATCGATAACAGCAATGCGCAGAGCGCCCCCCATATCCGGACCATATCCGTCTCCGTCTTTTCTTATTTGACCAAATCACCCAGGAATGAACGCGCACGCGCCAATACCTCAGGTTTTGTATTCACAATCGCATCAGCAACGCGCTGTGCGTCTTCGCCCGTCATGGCGCTCACGTCCATTTTGGCCTTATCGGCATCAGCCAGAAATTGCGGATCAGCCATGACCGCATCATAAGCGCGACGAAGCGCTGTGATTTTCTCTTTCGAAAGACTCGGTGTCGCCACAAGCGTGCGCGCGACGGCCGTCTCGCCCGAGACAAAGCGCAGCACATCGCGATCCATGTCATTGCTGGCGAGTTCGAGGAAGAGCGGGATATCTTTCAAGTCGGGATGGCGCGTCAGGCCGACTTGCATGATGAAGCGGATCTTTTTATCCGCAATCCATTCCGCATTGCCCGCCTTCCATGAGGCCCAAGAATTAGAGGCGCGCACTTCGACTTCGCCGCGCTCCATCGCAAGATTGACTTCCACACCGCCCGGATAGCCCGTGACAATATTGAGCTTGGTCCCCAAAACTCCATTCATCAATTCCGCATATAGGGCTCCCGATGTGCCCATGGGCGCGCCGACAATGGCATTGCGTTTTTTCAGATCATCAAAATTGTTGATGCCAGCTGCATGCCAAGCGGCCATAACATTCGGCGCTGTGGTCGAATTGCCGATGAAAGCAAATTCGCGCGTATCAAATTTCACCGCCGGATTGCCGAGCGCTTGCAAGGTCATCATGGTGGACATAAGCGCATGCAGATTGGTGCCGTCACGCGCCGCCACTTGCGTCAGATGATTAGCCGCCACAATGCCGCCACCGCCCGGCATATTGCGGACGACCACAGTCGGCTGACCGGGAATGGTCTTTTGCAAATATTTGCCGATAAGCCGCGCGCGCAAATCGTAATCATTGCCTGCTGATGTACCGACAATAATATTGACAGTCTTGCCACGGTAGAAATCAGCGACATCTTCCGCCTGCGCCGCACCTGCTGACAGGGCGGCGAGCAACAGGGCCATTCCAAAGCGGGCGCGCAAGAACATAGGGCTTCCTCCCGAGACGTCTTCTCATTTTGAGGAAAGCCTACAGAGACAAAGCCGCCGCGCCAAGCTGGGGCTGGCCTAATGGCGCGCATCCCAATAGAAATTGGCCCGTCTTCTCAACAGGACGGACCGTGAGCCCAGACGAAACCACCGCCTCCTATGAGGTCGAGCCCATTCCGCTCGACCTGCCTTCGGTACTGCCACAAGGTAGCCCGCGGAAGGATCGCGCGCGCTTTCTCGCCTGTTTCCTTCTCGGCCTGTTGATGCACGGGACCATTCTCTGGCTGCTGGAGCGCACACCTGGTGCCGACATGCCGCCCATTGAGGAAGTGATTCCGGTCGAAGTGATCATGGAGCCTCCGCCAGAACCCGAGCAACCACCACAGCCAGAACCCGAGCCACAAGCCGAGCCGGAAAAGCCTGCGCAGGATTTATTTGAAAAGCCCGCAACAGATGCACCACGCGCTTCTGATCAGGACAAGACAGGCTCGCGCACCGATCCGGCGCCGATTGAAAAACCAACGCAGCCTAAGCCTGCGCTAGAGCAGACCAAGGAGCCGCCGAAAGCTGCGGACCCTTGGGGCTTGCAAGGACAATTGCCGCAATATGAATTTGAAATGCCTGCGCCAAAATCAAATGTGATGCGCGGCAATGCCGATCGCACCTATCTCACCATGATTTATGCGCACATCATGCAGAAGGTTGAATTGCATGACAGCCAATTGCAGACGAATAGTGAAGCGGTGATCAAATTTGGCGTCGATAGTGCAGGAAACGTGTTCCAGCCAGCCATTGTGCAATCCAGCGGCAATCGCGAAATTGATAATGTAGCCTTGAGCGCGGTGCGCCGAGCAAGCCCATTGCCTGCCCCGCCCGCAGGCGGGCCCGTCTATCTGAACTTCAAACTGGGCTTGCGCTAAAACCTACTCGACCAAATCCCAATAGGGACGAGGACCGAAGCGCTCTGCCAGAAAGTCCACAAAGGCGCGGACTTTTGGCGATAAATGGCGCGCATGGTGATAGACCGCGTGAAGCCCCAATGGTTGCGCAAGGTAATCGGACAAGACGCTAACTAAAGTACCCGCCTGCAAATCTCGTCCGACAATAAAAGTCGGGAGAATGGTGAGGCCCAATCCACCAAGAGCTGCCACCCGCAAGGCATCGCCATTGTTGATGGCAATTTTGCTCTCGACTTTGACGGAGAGCGGCTTTCCATCGGCGCCTAAAAATTTCCACTCACCCGCTGATGGAATATTGCTGTTCACAATGCAGGCGTGCGCACGCAAATCTTGCGGCAGCTGCGGCACGCCATGTCGTTGAAGATAATCCGGACTTGCGCAAACAGCGAGACGGATAGGCGCCAGACGACGCGCGATCAGACTCGAATCTTGAAGTGCTGCAATACGCACAGCGAGATCAAAACCTTCATCGACCAGATCAACAAAGCGATCCGTCATCGACACGTCCAGCTCCACTTCCGGATAGCGCGCCATGAAATCTGGCAAAGCGGGGGCGAGGTGGAGAAAACCAAAACTCATCGGCGCATTGATGCGCAATGTGCCACGCGGCGCTGATTGCAATTGGGTAACGGCGAGATTGGCCTCTTCAAGATCGGCAAGAATTTGCCCGACGCGACTAAAATAGCCCTGCCCCGCTTCCGTCAGCGTGAGCGAACGGGTGGTACGGTGAAAGAGCCGCGCGCCCAACTCCGTCTCTAGCGCGGAAACCTGACGGCTGATGACCGATTTAGAAGTACGTAGCCGCCGCGCCGCTTCCGAAAAAGAATTGGTTTCCGTAACCTGCACAAAGGCTTCGATGGCAGCCAGACGGTCCATGGGAGAACTCCGCTTATTGTTGCTAAAAATAGAACAATAAGTTTCTCATGTCGATGATTGTTCTTGAATTTGGCATTACCTATCTCTGATGACACCAAGAGGCCTTTGGGCGGGAGCCGACGCCATGACCATTCAACTTCGCAAAGCCAATGAGCGCGGCCATGCCAATCATGGCTGGCTCGACTCTTTTCATACGTTCTCCTTCGCTGATTATTACGATCCCGCGCAGATGGGCTTCAGTGCCCTGCGCGTGATCAATGAAGACCGCGTCAGTGCCGGCCAGGGTTTTGGCACACATGGCCATCGCGACATGGAGATCATTTCCTATGTCGTGGAAGGCGCGCTGGAGCATAAGGATTCGATCGGCACTGGCTCGGTAATCAATGCGGGCGATGTGCAAGTCATGTCGGCGGGCTCGGGTATTCGTCACAGCGAGTTCAACCCGTCAGCAAACGCGCCCGTGCACTTTTTGCAGATTTGGGTTTTGCCCAATGCAACAAATCACACGCCGCGTTACGACCAGAAAGCATTCACCGCAGACGACAAGCGCGGCCGCGCGCGACTTGTCGTGTCAGGAGATGGCCGTGATGGCTCATTGATGATTCATCAGGACGCCGACATTTTCGCGGCCCTGCTTGATTCAGGAGCAAGCCTGCATCATGAGCTGCGCCAAGGACGACGCGGCTGGATCCAATTGGTCCGCGGTGCGCTTGATGTGAATGGCATCAAGATCAACAGCGGCGATGGGCTCGCGATTTCGGATGAAACCGCGCTCACATTGCGCGCGGACAAAGACGATAGTGAATTCCTGATCTTTGATCTTCCTTGAAAGGAAAACAGACAATGGCAAAAGTTCTCGTTCTTTATTACTCGACCTATGGTCATATCGAAAAAATGGCGGAAGCCGTGGCCGAAGGCGCACGCGCAGCAGGTGCCAATGTCGACATTAAGCGCGTGCCGGAAACCGTGCCGGAAGAAATTGCGCGCACGCATCACTTCAAGCTTGATCAGAAAGCACCCATCGCCAAGATCGAAGAGCTTGAACATTATGACGCGATTATTGTGGGCACAGGCACACGCTTTGGCCGCGTCTCCTCGCAAATGGCAGCTTTCCTGGATCAGGCTGGCGGGCTCTGGGCGCGTGGCGCGCTGAATGGCAAAGTGGGCGCAGCTTTTGCCTCCACCGCCACACAGCATGGTGGACAGGAAACAACGCTGTTTTCGATCATCACCAATCTTTTGCATTTCGGCATGGTGATTGTGGGCTTGCCCTATAGCCACCAAGGCCAGATGAATATGAGCGAAATCGTCGGCGGCGCACCTTATGGTGCGACAACCCTCGCAGCCGGTGATGGCTCACGCCAGCCTAGCGAGATTGATCTCGCGGGCGCACGCCACCAAGGCGAGCTGGTTGCCAAGACGGCGGCGAAATTGTTCGGCTGATATCAAACGTCATTGCGAGCGAAGCGAAGCAAATCAGAGGCCTCCTCGCCATGACGATCAGAATAAAAAAAGCCCCGCAGCAATGCGGGGCTTTTCATTTTCTTTCAGCTTCTACACATCAGACGTCGAAGAAGACCGTTTCGTTTTCGCCCTGCAAAACGATGTCGAACGTATAGACCGTCTTGCCATCCTTTTGAGAAGGCTGAGCGATCAATGTGTCGCGACGTTTCTTGAGTTCAATGCCGCGCAGGATAGGATCGGACTCATTGGCCTTTTCCTCATCGGCAAAATAGATGCGCGTATTGAGGCCCATATTGATGCCGCGCGCAACAATCCACAGACTGATGTGGGGCGCTTGCACCTTGCCGCTACGGCCAGTGACGCAACCCGGCTTCACCGTATAGAAACGATAGATGCCCGTTTCAAAATCGGTGCAGGCACGACCCCAGCCGCGGAAATTCGGATCGACCGAACCCGTCTTCTGGCGATCACCGGGATGGTTGTAGCGACCATCCGCATTGGCTTGCCAGGCTTCGATCAACGCATCGCGCACGAGACTGCCTGAGCCGTCATACACGCGACCTTCGATGATAATCTGCGCACCGCGCGTGGTCGCACCGACGAGATTATTGTCGAAGTTGTTCTGGAAAATATCGAAGCCCGCCTGATGCGGTGCCAGACCGATATGGACGTAAGGGCCTGCCGTCTGCGAGGCGGTTTCCTTGAGATATTTCACGCTCATGGATCAATTCCCTTCGAGACGGTTTTCAAACAACGTCGAGCGGCGGCCACGCAGAACCATATCGAAACGATAGGCCATAGTGTCGTCAGGCACGGACGCATTGAGATCAAGCGGCGCAATCAAACGATTAACGGCTTCCTCATCGGGAATGGTCTTGATGATCGGGCAGACTTTGATCAGCGGGTCGCCTTCAAAATACATCTGCGTGATGAGGCGCTGCGCGAAAGCATTGCCAAACAGCGAGAAGTGAATGTGGGCAGGACGCCAGCTGTTCACATAGTTGCGCCACGGATAGGCACCGGGGCGAATGGTGCGGAAATAATAATAGCCATTCTCATCCGTCAGCGTGCGGCCGCAACCACCAAAATTCGGATCAATCGGAGCGAGGTAAGTGTCGTTCTTGTGACGATAGCGACCGCCCGCATTGGCCTGCCAGAATTCGACCAAGGTGTTAGGCAGACCGCGACCGTTTTCATCGAGCACATAGCCATGCACGATGATGCGCGGACCAATGGCCTCGCCATCCTTGGCGTAATTCATGATCAGATCATTATCGAGCAAGCCGAGCTCGTTGTGACCGAACATGGGGCCCGTCGTTTCCGACACAGTATGATCAATCGACAGAAGCGCATTGCTCGGCGAGCGCAGAACGCTGGTCTTGTAGATGGGCGTATAGGCCGGCGATTGCGCGGCATAATCGCGGCGATACAGCTCCGGATAGGGGTTAGCCCCTTCCTTCAAAAAAGCTGGCGGCGCATGAGAAACGAGATCGTTCACGGGCGGCTCCCTCCATGGGTCATACCTCCCCGTCCTTGCGGCGGGGTTCTGGGCACGAGATTGACTGAGCCGTTTCAAAAGTAAATCTTTTGATTATAATAGGACCCATGAAAAAAAATGATCATTGGGACCTGGACGGGCATTTGCTGCGGCTCTTCCTGACGGTTTTGGAAGAAGGCTCGATTACGGCTGCCGGGGCGCGGCTGGGGCTCACCCAATCGGCGGTCAGCCAGAATATCCAGCGGCTGCGGGAGATCACCCGGGACCCGCTTTTTGTGCGGGCCGGGCGCGGCATTATTGCGACCGATCATGCGAGAGCCTTGGCGGAACCCGCCCAGCGGCTTCTGGAGGCACTCCGGGATTTTTCGGCGGGCTCGCAATTCAATCCCAAAAGCGCCGAGATCACGCTGACCATTGCCGCCAATGATTTTCAGCGCGACTTGCTGCTGCCCTCACTCTTCCAGCTCTTAAGCGACAAGGTGCGCCATGTCAGCCTGCGCGCCATTCCCTCCAACCTGCCCAATGCGGAAATGCTGCGCACGGGGCGCTGCGATCTTTTGATCACGCCGCTGCCCCCGCAAGGCACGGACATTATGCAGAAGCATATTCTGCAAGATCATTATGCCTGCTATTTCGACCCCGAAGCCCGCCAAGCGCCGCTTGACGCAGATGACTATCTACAAGCGCGCCACATTACCGTGGTCTATACGGATAATGAGCGGCTGAACTTCGACAAGATTCTCGAAGCTAGCGGCATTCGCCGCAATATTGCGGTCTCGGTGCCGAATTTTTCGGGCGTTCCGGCCTTTCTCAAAGGCACGCCCATGCTCGCAACCATGCCACAATTACTGGCCCGCAGTTTGATGCGCGACTTTGCCTCCTGCCCTGTGCCGCTCAAAGGCCGCACGCCTGCCGATTTTGACCAATTGCCCATGTATCTGGCCTGGCACCGCCGCTCACAAAATGATGCAGCACATCGCTATATCCGTGGGCTGATCGAAGAGATTTCGCAAAAGCAATATGCGGCCCGCAGCGCGACAAGTCACTGAGCGCGGCTATTCGGACCGCCAAAATCATCCCGATCAAAAAAAACGCCCCGGAAATCCGGGGCGTTTCTTTTTAGGTAAGACCGACGCAATGGCGCAGCAAATCTGCGGCCGGTCGATCCAAAGTCTCGCCCGACCAAACGACATATTGATCGGGACGCACCAGAACGAGTGATGCTTCATAAGCCTCACGCCCATCGGTGCGCGTATCGCGCAAAATATCGAAGGGAATGCTGAGCGCTTTTGCTGCATCAGCCAAAGCTTTGACCTGCGCTTCGTCCGCATCGAGCGCAATCAGCGTGAAACCCTGACCCAAAGCATCAAACGACAATTGACCATTTGAGAGAGCCACAGGCGCAAGGTGATGGCCCGCACGCGCCTTCACCTGATGGACACCATGAGCGGAATTCTTGCCGCCCTGCGGCCCGAACATGACAGGCGAGCCCTCATAATTGGGCTCATATTGCTGGAAGCGCGAACCAATGTCGGTCTCACGACCCTTCCACGCCGCCTCAAACTCAGCGCGATCGCGCTCCGGATTGTAGCGATGCAAGAATTCAGCATCGCGCTTGATGCGCGAAGTGATGAAATCATTCGCCGTATCCCAGAAGACAGGACGGCGCTCATCACTATAGCTCTCAAGCAACCTGTCGCCGCCCCAGCCCTGCACGCGTGCAGCGAGCTTCCAGCCCAGATTCACAATATCTTCGAGACCATTGTTGAGACCAAAGCCACCATAGGGCGGATGGGCATGGGCTGCATCACCGGCAATGAAAATGCGGCCGCGCTGATATTCATTGGCCACCGCCACGCGCATTTGCCAGAAAGACAAATGCTCGAATTCGCAGGCCACAGGATGACCGACAGCCTGCTGGATCAGGCCCAGCGAGTCGGAGGTCTCGAGCTTAGAATCAGGGGGCACGGGTGCGTGGAAGAACCAGCCATCTGGCACATCAATGCGCCCGAAGAATTGCCAATAACCTTCCAGCTCAGGGCGAATGACGCGATAGGTTGAGCGGTCGGGGAAGCGCTTCATCTTCTCATCGAGATCGGATGAGCGAAAGACGGCCAGCAACATGGTTTGTTCGTAATCTTGCGTGGTGCGCGCAATGCCGATCTGATCGCGCACAGAAGAACGCGCGCCATCGCAGCCAACCAGATAATCGCCTGTGATGATGCGTTTTTCCGAACCATCTTCACGCGAAATCTCGACGCTGACTTTATTCGCATCCTGCGAGATGGTGCCTGCCACATGGCCCAGCATGAGATTGACGCTTTTCAGCGATTCAATCTTTTTGCGCAGGACCATTTCTGTCTGATATTGCGGCAGGCGCTCATTGTCTTGCGAATAGAAAGAGCGCACCAGCTCGCGCCCCGCTGGCGCATGCCAATATTCGCTCATCAGATTGCCATAGGCGGTCAATTCGCCAATGGCATAGCCTTTGGGCATGAGGCGCGCTTCACGCATCTCCTCCACCACGCCCCAGCGGGCGAAATGTTCCATCGTGCGCTGGGTGAGGTTTTGCCCTTTAGGAATGCGGCTCAATGTGCTGCGCGGTTCAATGACCGCACAAGAAATGCCGCGCAAACCAAGCGCAACACCCAAGCCCACACCCACCGGACCACCACCGACAACCACAACCTGGAAATGCTCAGACATTTTCTTCTCGTTCTCTTCTTTCTTAGCGCGCGGCTTCTGCAATCTGGCGGGCGCGCTCAATGGCTTCTGGCGAGGCGTTGTAGACGCTCTTCAAAATGGCATTGATCTCATCGGCATAGACCGGATCAATATCCAACGCCTGCTTTTCAGCTTCGGCCTTATATTCCGCATCTTTCATCGTTGCGGCAAAAGCAGCGCGCAAGGCAGCCGCGCGGTCAGCCGGAACATTGGCGGGACCCGCCAGCGGCCAGGCGATCGCCAGACGCGCCAAGAAGACTTCGAGGAATTGGCGCTCTGCCGGATCTTTCACAAGATCCAATGCGGAAGGCACATTCGGCAGATCGGGCGCTTTGGTCATGCCCAGCTGCAATTGCACATCAACTTTCTTCTCCGACACCCAAGTCGGACGCGCGACCTTGAGATAACCCCAAGACAGGCCAGCCATGCCATCAGCTTCGCCACGCTCAACAGCCAGCAGCATTTCGCTCGCTCCCGGATAACCCGTGACGACTTTGATCTTGGTCTTGAAGACCGCATTCATGATCAGCGGGAAAGTGGCCGTATCCGCACCGCCGCCCGATGTGGCGATGACGACTTCACGACCCTTCATATCTTCCAGCGTTTTAAAATTAGCCCCTGCGCGGGTGAAGACGAGATTGGTCTCGCGGCTGGGCGAGCCGATCCATGTCAGTGTGCGCGGATCAAATTGCGCTTGCTTGTTGCCCATCAAAGGCTCGAAAGGCGTGCCGCGCGCGAAGGTCGCAATGGCTGTGCCGTCTTTTGGCGCAATATTCGCCATATGATTGATGGCCGTGATTGAGCCCGCACCCGGCATGTTCTGCACGATGACTTTTGGATTGCCGGGAATATGCTTGCCGATATAGCGGCTAACCGCGCGGGCATTGAGGTCGTAACCACCGCCTGGAGAAAAGCCGACGATGATCGACAGATTCTTGCCCTTGTAGAAATCTTCCACCGCATCGGCGCGGGCATCAGTTGCGCCCAGCGCGGCGCCTGCCAGAATTGCGCCTGCTGCCATGGCCCGTTTCGACTGTGTGAACATATTCCATGCCTCCCACTGCGCGCTCTCCCTCTCACTGGGGGCGCCCTTATCTCGATGGGGAGGTTCTAGCCTCGCTAAAGGCGGAAGCCAAGCGGAGCCCTGATCACGAGCACGGGGGCGCAGCTTTGCGCACAAGAGCCGCACCTTTGACTTGCGCATAGACACTTATGCCCGGCGCCAATCCCAAGAGGCGCCAGGAGCGGGCGGTGACGCGCGACAGGAGCCGCGCGCCCCGCCCGTCTTCGCCAAGCCCCAAAACGGCGACCATTTGATGCGCTCCGCTCTCCTGCACGCTCAAGATTTTGGCGCGCAGCACATTCACAATCGTGCTCTCATTCGGCTTTGCCAAAGCAAGGCTCACATCGCCAGCGAGAATCCGCAAGCGTTGAGCGGCCCCGGTGGTCAAGGGCGCTGAGGGAACGAGGAAGCACCCGCCCGCAACAGCCAGAGTCGCCATGCCATCTTGTGCATCATAAGATTCAACACGCGCATCCAGACTCACCGCTGCCTCTTGGGAAACAGCGAGCGGCAAGGCGGGATCGCTTTGCAGAACACTCAGCGGCCCTGAGGCCACCACTTGGCCTGCGCGCATCAAGACGAGATGATCAGCCAAGCGCTCAACTTCACCCATGTCATGACTGACATAGAGAACAGGAATAGCGAGGCTCCCATGCAAACGCTCAAGGAAGGGCAGAATTTCATCTTTGGTCAGACGATCAAGAGCTGACAGAGGCTCATCCATCAGCAAGATTTTGGGCTGCGAGAGAAGCGCGCGCCCCATGGCCACTCGCTGACGCTCGCCACCTGATAAAGTGGCTGGCGCGCGATCCAGAAATGTTTCGAGACCCAGAAGCGCAACCAGATCATCAAAGCGGATGGCGTGATCACCCACTTGCTTCGGGGCGCCGTAGAGAAGATTGCCGCGCACAGAGAGATGTGCAAACAGGCTGGATTCCTGAAAGACATAGCCAAGTGCCCGTTGATGCACAGGCCGGAAGTGATGTGCATCCTGCCAGACATCACCCGCAATCGAACAAAAGCCATCGCGCAGCTGCAACAGGCCCGCAATACCGCGCAGCACCGACGTCTTGCCACAGCCCGAGGGGCCAAACAGCGCCGTGACGCCGCGCGCAGGCACTTCGAAAGCGGCATCGAGTGCAAATTGACCGAGCCGACCTGCGAAATGGACTTTAATCGTCGCGCTCATGAGGTCCGCCTCATCATGCGCTTTTCAATCAGCATCATGGCGAGCACAACGCAGAAAGAGAAGATCACCATGCCTGCGGAGAGCAAATGCGCCTGCGTCCATTGCGAGGTTTCGACATAATCGAAAATGGCGACCGAGAGGACTTTCGTCTCTCCCGGTATATTGCCGCCAATCATCAAGACAACGCCGAATTCACCCACCGTATGCGCAAAACCCAGAATAGCGCCCGTCAGAAAGCCGGGGCTCGCCAGCGGGACAGCCACTGTCCAAAATGCGCGCCATGGTGAAGCGCGCAAAGTGGCCGCCACTTCGAGCGGACGATCCCCAATCGACTCAAACGCATTGCGAATGGGCTGCACAACAAAGGGAAGCGAGAAAAGCACTGAGCCGATGACGAGGCCCGTGAAAGAAAAGGCAAGCGTGCGCGCGCCCCAGAGCGAGGCCAGCGTACCACCGGGGCCTTGCGGCCCCAGCACGACGAGGAGATAAAAACCCAGCACTGTTGGGGGTAGAACCAGCGGCATGGCAACAAGAGCCACAACAGCCTCTTTCCAGATACTTTTGGAGCGCGCCAGCCACCAGGCGAGCGGCGTTCCGATGACAAGCAGGATCAGCGTCGCGAAAGTTGCGAGTTTCAGGGTCAAGAAGACCGACTGCCATATCTCTGCGGAAAAACCTGTCATGCCTGCGCTTAACTCACACCCGAGACATAGCCGAACTTTTCGATGATAGCACGCGCTTCGGGGCTCTTCAGAAAAACCAAGAATGCGCGAGAGGCTTCATCCTGCGCAGCACTTTTCAACAAGACAGCATCCTGACGGATTTCGGAATAAAGCGCCTGCGGGACAAGCCAGCGCGAGCCGCCCGATTGCCCGACCAATTGCGAGAGCGCGATAAAGCCCAGTTCCGCATTGCCCGTATCGATGAATTGGAACGTCTGAGCAATGGAATTGCCCATGACGACTTTCGATTTCAGCGCCCCGTCCATTTTTAAAGATTTCAGAACTTCGAGCGCCGCAACCCCATAGGGAGATGCCGCCGGATTGCCGATGGCGATCTTTGAAAAAGCCTGCGCGCGCAAAGTCACCTCGTCTTTCACAAAAGCGGAATCCTTGCTCCAGAGAACGAGCTTGCCGATCGCATAAGTGAAACGCGTATCAGACAGCGCGAGACCTCCTGCAACAAGTGCTTTCGGGCGCTCATCATCCGCCGACAGAAAAACCTGATACGGCGCACCTTGCTGGATTTGGGCGAGCAATTGGCCAGACGAGCCGAAACTCAAAACAACGTCGTGACCCATGCGCCCTTTGAATGCGGCGGCAATCTCTTTGGCGGCATCCGCAAAATTGGCTGCGACGGCCACATGCGTGGCGCCGGCATGGGCCGCGAGGGAAGCGCTCAGGATGGCAAAGTAAGCGACAAAAACTGACTTGAAAAAACGCATCGCAAAACCCTCCTTTCTCAAAAATTATACATGAAAAAAGCCGCCCGGCGAGGGCGGCTTTTCACAAGCTTTTGCGAGAAGGAAGACCTTAGGCTTCCTGCACAACCGTATTCTGCAACAGGCCAACGCCGTCGATTTCGATTTCGACCTTGTCACCCGCCACCAGATAGAGCGGCGGTGTGCGGCGATCACCCACGCCACCTGGCGTGCCGGTGACGATGACGTCGCCCGTCTGCAAAGTGGTGAAGCCCGAGATATATTCGATGAGCTCTTCGACAGAAAAGATCATCTGCGCGAGGCTTGCGCGCTGCATCTGTTCGCCATTCACGCGCGTCGTGAGGAAGGTTGTGGCGCGATCACCCAGAGCGTCTGCCGTCACCATCCACGGACCAAAGGCGCCCGTATTGTCGAAGTTCTTGCCCGGCGTCCAATGATGGGTGTGGCGCTGCCAATCGCGCATCGTGCCATCATTATAAGGCGCATAGCCACCAACATGCTTCAGCGCATCGGCTTTGGAAATATAACGGCCGGGCTTGCCGATAATGACCGCGAGCTCGCCTTCATAATCGAGCTTTTCGGTCACTTTGGCGCGCACCAGCGGATCACCATGTGCCATTTGCGAATTGGCACCGCGCATGAAGAGCACCGGCTTTTCTGAATCGGGGCGGTTCATTTCCTTGACGTGATCTTGATAGTTCAGACCCACGCAAATGATCTTGCCGGGATTGGGAATGACCGGCAGCAATTTCACATCAGCGAATTTGAGTTCCTTGCCATTGGCAGCTTTGCCGAATTCGGCTGACGCCATGAAATCTTTCAGCGTCGGCAATTGCGGGCGCGAGGCGCCGAGGTCGATCACACGATCGCCGTCAACAATACCGTAAGATTCGCGGCCGTCCGGTGTCTTGAAACTGGCGTATTTCATCTGGCTCATCCCTTCTTGCCCGAGGAATTTCTTCCGTGCCAACCGCAGCCAAAAAGGCCCACGGCTGCACCACTCAGCCCTCAGCCTATAAGGGCAAGGTCAGCCCTTGGCAATCTCGGGTGCTTTTACTGCGCGCTCAGGCCGCCAAGCGCCTTTGGTAAACCGCTTTACGCAGGCAAGGATTGGACCGATTATAACCTTAGCCGCCATGCGATGACTCTGATGGCGGAGCAGGTTTTTGCCAAGCCCCATGCGCATCTGAAAGGCTAGACGACCAAATGGCCCGTATCCCCTATGCCCAGCCCGATACGCCCGAGCGCCAAGCCATTGCAGAGCGCATCATCACCGAGCGCGGCTCGCTCACACATCTCTATAAAATGCTGCTCAATAGCGCGCCTGTTGCGGAAGGCTGGCTGACTTATCTCACTGCCATTCGCCAGAAGTGCAAACTCAATGGTGCCATCCGCGAAATGGTCATCATGCGCGTCGCCTTTATCAATGGCGCAAGCTATGAAGCTGATCAGCATGCCCCCATTGCATTGCGTGAAGGCCTAACACAGGCGCAGGTTGATGCTTTGCATGATTGGGAAAGCGCTACCTGCTTCACCCAACAGCAACAGGCCGTGCTCGCTTATTGCGACACAATGACCAAAAAGATTCAGGTGCCGGACGATATTTATAATGGCGTCGCGACATTTTTCGATTCTGAACAGATGATCGAACTCACGGCCACCATCGCCGCCTATAATATGGTCTCGCGCTTCCTTGAGGCGCTACAGGTTCACTCACACGACAATCATTGAGAAGCAGTCACTTCTGATTTTTGGAAAAGAAAAGCCGCCCAAATGGGCGGCTTTTTTATTGCGCGTTGAAATACTCAACCAACGAGATGGCGAGGAACAGCAACCATGCCCTTCATCAGGCAGCGCGACGTGCGATAGACGCCAGCGCTGTCAGCCACCCATTGCCCGTTATCTTGGCGCACATCCGCACCATAGGTGAGGAGGCCGGAGGGATTGCCAATGCGGATCGGCTGGCCATCCGTAATCTTGCGCGACATTTGATGCGGAAGTGTGCCTTCAATGCGGCAAGCGACCGCAAGGCAAAGACCGCTCGACAAAGGCACAGCGCGATGGGGCTGCTCGACCGAGATCATGCGCGTCGAGATTTCATAATCATCACTGATCGTTGCCTTGTCCAAAGCGACATAGGTCTGCGGCTCAGCCACAACACCAATGCGCGGACCTGTCAGCGTGACCTTATCTTCGCTGGCTGCGAGGCCCATTTTCACGCCAGCCTTGCGACGCAAATGCTCCAACGTGGCCATGAGCTCACTATTGGCTTGGAGATCATCGGGGGCCTCTGTGCCCGTGAGACCCAGATCACGCGCCCGCAAAAAGGCATTGGGGTGGCTCGCATCAACAAGCGAGACATCGATGAGCTGGCCATTGGGCAGCGGCAATTGATCGACCAACTGACCAGTTGGCAAAAGCTTGCCTGTTGCAGCCCCACCGGGCTTTACAAAGTCGAGGCGCACGGGTGCGGCTCGACCCGCCACACCCGCAATTTCCATATCGCCATCAATGGCCGCCATGCCATTTTCGACAAAGAAGCGAGCGTGGATGATCTTCTTCGTATTCGTTTGGTGAAAGCGCACGGTGACTTCGCCATCTGGCACTTTCACCAGACCCATATCGACAGCATAGGGGCCAATGACAGACGAAAGATTGCCGCAATTTCCGGTCCAATCAACAATCGGCTTGTCGATGGCGATCTGGATGAATGTGTAATCAACATCCGCATCGGGATGCGTTGGCGGCCCGATGATCACTGCCTTCGACAAAGATGACGTGCCGCCACCCATGCCATTGAGCTGGCGACCATAAGGATCGGGCGTTCCCATGACAGCAAGCAAGATCGGATCAATTTTTTCACGCGCGGTGGGCAAGTCCTTCGATAAGAAGAACACGCCCTTGCTGGTGCCACCGCGCCAGAATGTTGCCGGAATCCATGCTTGGTTCATTCACCCTCTCCTCGAACAGCGAGCAGCATTTCGCTCCGTCTTATTCCATCGTCAGCTTGGCGTCTTTGATGATCGGAGCCCAGAGGTTTGAATCTTTCTGGATGCGATCACGCAAATCCTTTTGCCCCTTGGCAATGGAGAATGTGTAATTGGGCGTCAGGAACTGCTTTTCAAAAGCCGGATCACTGAAAATCTCCTGCGTGGCGCCAGAGAGTTTTTCCACCACATCCGCCGGCGTGCCCTTGGGCGCGAAGAGCGCATACCAAGAGCCAGCCTCAAAGCCTGGCAAGGTTTCGGCGATCACAGGAACGTCCGGGAATTTTTCAAGACGCTTGGGCGCGCCAAAGGCTAGCACCTTAAACTTGCCGACTTCCCAATTGCCTGCAATCAAACCGATAGAAACGGTCATCGCCTTGATGTGATTGCCCAAGAGATCATTGATAGCAGGCGCAGCGCCGCTGTAATGAACGGGCGTGAACTTGCCGGGCGTGCTCTTTTCAAAATAGAGAAAGTTCAGATGACCTGACGTGCCTGCACCAAAAGTGCCGTAGAAAACGCTGGTCGGATTCGTCTTGGCATAATCGACAAATTCAACAAAGGACTTGGCCGGAAAATCAGGCGGCACCACCAAAGCATGCGGGCTGATGCCGAGACCCGACACGGGCTCAAAATCGCCAAGCTCATATTTCAGCTTGTTCGACATATGCGGAACAGTCATGAAGGTTGAATCGGCAGTAACAAGAAGAGTGTAGCCATCCGCCGGAGAGCGTGCGACCGATTCCGTGCCCACAATGCTATTCGCACCGGGACGATTGACGACGATAAAACGCTGCCCGGTTTTTTCTGCGAATTTCTCAGCCCAAGCGCGCGCCAGAATGTCGGTCACGCCACCAGCCGCGAAGGGCACGATGATCTGTCCGGGCTTATTCGGAAAATTTTGTGCCACAGCCGGAGCCGCCGCGTAGAGCGACAGACCCAATGACAGCGCAATGCCAAACAGACGCATGAGCTCCTCCCTTTTATTTTTTGTGACACAGACTCCCCCAGAGCCCGTTTGGTGTTCTAAAGCGCCTTCCAAACCGAACAAATGGTCGCCGTCTTCTCAACAGGTGTCGTCCAGCCCTTCATAAAGGCCATGGAGCGATCTTGTGCCTCTTGCGAATAAGCGCCGCAGGCATCTTCAGCGACGACGGCATAAATGCCAATGGCAGCTGCATGGCGACAGGTGAATTCCACACCAATGTCAGTTGCCACACCACCAATGACAATCGTGTCGCGATCCATCGCCTTCATGCGCGCCGCAAGAGGCGTATCGATGAAGAAAGAGGGTTGGCTCTTTTCAATGATCATATGGTGATCAGCCGGACCGAAGCCGTCGATATAATCCGTCTCTTCCATGCCACGCTGCATAGCAGGCTTCAGTTTGGAGGGATGATCGACCTTCTGCTTGAGCATCAGCCAGAGCATGAAAGGGCCGACCGTCATCTCGAAAGGCGGTACGATATGGCGGCTCCAGATCACCGGAATTTTGAGGCGATCTGCCTGCTCCACCAAGAGACGTGCATTTTCGACAATGGATTTGGAATCGGGCGCTTTTCCGGCAAGTCCCTTTTGCATGTCCCACATGATGAGCACCGCACGATGCGGATCAAGAAAATCGTCCAATTTAAGTGGGATGGGATGCATCAAACCAAATCCATTCTTTCTCAATTCGGGCCAGCCCAAACGGAGCCCGGCACATAGACCTCGCCAGCCATCAAGCGGCGCGCATGGCGCTCGAGTGTTGCCTGCTCGGCTGCAGCCTCTTCATCCTTGTGGTCGATTTTCTCGTCAACGTAAATCTTGCAGTACCGATGCCCCACATGACAACACGCCCAAAAGGGCGTGCTGCATTGCAAAAGTAGGAGGTTTGGGCGGGCGGGAGACGTCCACTAACTGCCATAGAGGAATTTGGGCAGCCAGAGCGTCAGATCAGGCCAGAAATACATGATGACCATGCACAGGATCACGATGAGCATATAGGGCATCATGCCGGCAAAGATCTGGTTCAGCGTGACATGGGGTGGCGCCACGCCTTTCAGATAGAAGGCAGACATGGCGACCGGCGGGGACAGGAAGGCCGCTTGCAGATTCACAAAGACCAGCACGCCCCAGAGAATGGGATCAATGCCGAAATGCTTCAGCATCGGCAGGAAGATCGGCACGAAAATCACGATGATCTCCGTCCATTCCAGCGGCCAGCCGAGAATGAAGATAATCGCCTGCGAGAGGATCATGAATTGAATGGGCGTGAGATCGAGTGACAGCACCCATTTTTCGAGCAAGGCCTGACCGCCGAGAATGGCAAAGACGCCCGAGAAAAGCGCTGAGCCCACGAAGAGCCAGCAGACCATGGAAGTTGTCTTCGCAGTCAGGAAGACAGCTTCCTTCGTCTTTTTCCAATCGAGCGTGCGCGCATGGAAGGCGAGCAGGAACGCACCTGCGGCGCCCACGGCCGCGGATTCCGTGGCAGTAGTAATGCCGAACAGGATCACGACCAGCACGACCACAGTCAAAATGGTGAGCGGCATGACCGAGTCCGTCACCATGCGGATGACTTCGAGCTTTTCACTGCCCATGCGCTTGTAATAGCGCGTCATCATCACGCCTGCGGCGACAGCCAGAGCGCCGAACCACCAGTAAAAGCCATCCGGAACGCCCCCCGATGTCGGCTCCTCCGGCGTGATGTCCACCGAGCCCAATTGCTGCAATTCGGGCGGCGCGACAAACGCCTCCGCTTGCTGGTGAATGACGACATACCACCAGACCAGCGCAAATGTGCCCACCACAATCAAGAATGGCGTGAGCGCATAGAGCATTTGCTGGACAAGATGGCGATACCCGATCGGCTTGCCATCAGCTTCAATCATCCGCGCCGGTGCGGGGTTCAGGAAAGCCTTGCAAAGGGCCAATAAGGAATTGGAGCCATAGGCTTTGGCAAAAGGCGCTGACCAAGAGGGCAGCGGCACGGCCAATTGTTCAGCTGGCAATTGCGGGGCAATTTTGGGCGAGAGCATCGCCCATCCGATAATGTAGAGCAGATACAGAAAGGCCAGGAAAAAGCCCGGAAACATACTCGCTGCATAAAGCTTCACAACCGATTGGCCAGCCACAGCAGCATAGACAATGATCATCACCGACGGCGGAATGAGAATCCCCAATGTGCCCCCAGCCGTGATCACACCCGACGCCAAGCGCACATCATAGCCTGCGCGCAACATGGGGTTAAAGGCAATCACACCCATCAGCACGACCACCGCGCCGACGAGACCGCTCGCAATGCCCCAGAAGGTGCAGACGATCAGAGTGGCAACCGCAAGTGACGCAGGCACATTGCGGAAGGCTAGCTGAATGGAATGGAACATTTTATCGACGAGTGCACCGCGCTCCATCACATAGCCCATAAGGACAAAGAGCGGGATGGAGATCAAAACGTCATTGGTCATCGCGCCATAAGTGCGCTGGACCATGAGATCGAAAATGCGGTTTTCAAAGAAGCTTTGGGAGGGATCGTAAAAGGCTTTGAACCCAAAGGCCATGCCGAGCCCCATCAGCGTGAAAGCTGTCGGAAAACCGAGCATGATAAAAACGACAATGAGGCCCAGCATCAGCAGGCCGAGTGCGGGATCACTCATTCACTTATCTCCAAAACCGCGCTGGCGGGCCGCTTCATCAATATGAGCGGCATTGGCAATGGCCTGACGACGTACATCGTCATCAATGAATGTGCTGGCAGCAAGCTGTTGCTCGACCACGTCGATCTCGGCAACATCTTTCAAGCGCGCCGGCCATTCGCCTGTCTTCAGGCAAACAATACAACGCACGATTTCAGCTAGTCCCTGCAACAGGACCAGCGCACCAGCGATTGGGATGACGGTCTTGAATGGATAGATGGGCGGACCATCGGCTGTCACGGCCGAATGTTCCAGAATGCGCCACGAAGCGCCCGCATAAGTCGTGCCCGCATAAACCAGAGCCGCAATGCCGGGGATAAAGAAGACGACATAGAGAATGAGATCAAAAGCCGCCTGCGTGCGCGGCTTCATCGAAGAATAGAGAAAGTCGCCACGCACATGGCCATTTTGCGCCAGCGTATAGGCACCGCACAGCATGAACAAACTGCCATAGAGCATATTGCTCGCATCAAAAATCCATGCCGTCGGCATGTTGAGCAAATAGCGTTTGAACACTTCGGCACAGACCAGCAGCATGAGCATGACAACAAGCCATGCTGCGCCCTTCCCAAACCATGTGCTGATCGCATCGATGCGATAGAGAAACTTCTGTGTGGTCATGCGGCTTGCTCCCCTCAGCAAGCAGGAGCCGCCTTTCGAGCGGCTCCTTTCTTTTCAGATATGAGAGACCGGCTTAGGTAAACTTACGCGCTGCGCCATTAGGACCGAAATAATGGTCATAGGCCATGCGGCGCGGCGTGACCGTATCCTGCTCCCATTGTGCGACGCGCTTGGCAAAAGCAACCTGCGACTGAAGGACTTCCTTGAAGAGCGGATTTTCTGCCGCTTTCTTGGTGACGATGTCGTCGTAAATCTCGAGCTGCTTTTTCAAGATCGCATCCGGCGTCTTGAAGAAGCGAACTTTGTCCTTCGACTGCATCTCCAGATAGTCCTGCGAATAGCGATCAAAGGCCTTCCACGACATATCGGCGCTCGAGGCTTCAACGGCGCTTTCGATGATCGTGCGCAGACGCGGCGACAGCGCATCGAACTTCGCTTTGTTGATGAGGAACTCGAACTGCTCCGCATTCTGGTGATAGGACTGCAGCATGCAGACCTTCGACACGTCGGGAAAGCCGAGCGCGCGGTCAGACGAGGCATTGTTGAATTCGGCCGCATCCAGCAGGCCGCGATCCATCGCCGAGACGATTTCGCCACCCGGAAGCGCATTCACCGCCGCGCCCATTTGCTGGAACATGTCGATGGAAATGCCAACCGTGCGGTATTTCAAGCCCTTCATATCATCGAGCTTGGCGACCGGATTTTTGAACCAGCCCAGCGGCTGGCTCGGCATCGGGCCGTAGACGAAGGAATGCACATTGGCATTGATGGACGCATAGAGCTTGGCAAGCAATTCCTTGCCGCCGCCGTATTTATGCCAGGCGAGCAGCATGTTCGCGTCCATCGAAAAGCCCGGGCCCGAACCCCACAGCGCCAAAGCATTTTGCTTGCCGTAGTGATAGACCATCACGCCATGACCCGCGTCGAGCGTGCCGGACGAGACAGCATCAAGAAGACCGAAAGCGGGAACAACGGCACCCGCCGGCAAGACGTCCATACGCAAATCGCCGCCGGACATGTCATTGATTTTCTTCGCTAAATCTTGGACGAATTCATGGAAAATATCTTTCGAGGGCCAGGTGCCCTGCAACCGCATGGTGATCGGGCCTTGCGCCTTCACAACGGCGGGGGCTGCAACCATGGCAACACCCGAGGCTGCTGCAGCCTTCAAAAATTTGCGGCGGCCAGATGCGGATTTCTCGGCGCGCGTTTGATCATGCTCAGACATGCGTTCCCTCCTCATGATCGCCTTATGGCGTATCTTTGCAGCTACCTTGGAGCTGGTAGGCGCAATACGCGCATTAGAGAGAAGCGGAGCGGAGTTTGCGAATTCACGTCTTTGACAGTGGGATCAAGGAAGAAAGTGCGCCCATTTTAAGGACCTTATTAAAATCAAAGCGATAGAAAATTGGGCGCTTCAGACGCGCCAAAAAATCTGATGGGAATCCAGCTAATCAAGAATCTGGAGGCGCTTCACGATCGCGTGAAGGCAGGACTTATATCCACTTCAATCCGCGCGCGATCAAAACCGCACCGCCAACCACGACCATGCCATCCATAATGCCGGTGTGGACTTTGACGCTCAGACGATCGGAAATCCATTTAGCGACAAAAGCACCAGGGATCCCCGAAACGCCGATGAGCGCTGCCAGTGCCCAGGATGACCAAGGCAATTGCCCGTAGCTTTGGAACGTCCCGATTTTGACAAGACCGACCATCAGCGAAATCACCGCATCAGTCGCAACCGTTGCCCCACCCGTCACCCCAAGCGACATCAGCAAGGAGATGAGGATAATCCCGCCACCCGGCACGCCGCCGGTCACAAGGCCAAACAGCGCCCCTGCGCTATAGACGGCTGGTTGCGACAATTGCTGCTTGAAGCTTTTAAGAAGGCGTCGCGCAGGCACGAGCAAGATGAGCGCACTGCCAATGAGGATGGCTGCACCCGGCCCACTCAACTCCGAATAAAAAGCGGCCCCAACATAGCAAAAGGGCATGGCGATCAATGTGATGCGCCAGACATGCGCCCAAGCGATGTCTTTCCGGAAGGCGGCAATCCGCGACAGATTGTTGAATATGGCCGAGACACCCAGGATCGGCACAACCGCTTGCGCGCCGATCAAAGGCACGAGCACAAGCGGCATCAAAAGACCTGTTCCATAGCCTGCCACACCACCGACAATGGATGTCACAAGCGCCGCGCAAGCGACGAAGATCAGTTCTTCGATACTCATGCAACAAGCAAGGGTTTTAGATCACGCATCGATTTCAGCGATGCCAGATTGCGACACACCTCAACAAGCTGCGCGCCGGGCTCTGGGCCAATAATCGGCGCCACAAGATCGAGCGCCTTGGCTTCAATTTCGGAGGCGGTCATCGGATTATCCGGCGTGCCGCGCACCACGCGCGCATGATGGCGGAACGTGCCCTTGCTTGTGGTGATCTCGACAATGGCCTGTCGGGCCGGACGCGCCACCGTCAATTCTGCGCTCGGCAAAAGATCGATTTTCTGGCGCACGGCCAAAACAGCCGGATCATTCATCCGCGCATGATCATGCGTGCTATCAAACGTCACTGTTCCATCCACAATGGCGAGCGCACACAAATGCTGCGCGCAGACATCTGGCATGGTGCGATTATCGACAATATGGATGCGGTCATCGGGCATAGTGACCGTGACTTTCACAACATCTGCGGCCGCAATCTGGTGCTGGGCCACCAATTCTGTTGTTGCGTCCAGAATGGCCTGGATGGGTGAGCCCACGCACCACTTCTTGATGGAAGCGCGCATGATTTCATAGCGGACACCGAGTTCTTCAATCAGCGCCTCAGGGCGCGGACTTTCGCCAAAAGCGGTGAAGAGATTATGCTTACCTGCAAGGGGATCTTCAACAGCGGTAAAACCAGCTGCCACCATAGAGGCGCCAGCCACAGCATTGCGCGCTGCCATACCGCCGAAGTCGAAAGCCTTTTCGACATGGTGCATATCGCGCTGCCAGAAAGGAATGCCCGAGGCCTGTTGGGCAGCATAAGAAAGCGCGTGACGCACTTGCTCCGGGTTAAACTTGTAAAGTGACGCGCAAGCAGCAAGCGCCCCAAAAGCGGGCGCCAGAGAATGTGTGGAATGTTTTGATGTATCGGGCCGCGCAAAGCCAAGCGACAAAGTCAGGCGGGCGCCAATGTCATATCCCAGCGCCACAGCGCGCAAAAATTCTTCGCCGCTCGCACCCACACGCTCAGCCACCGCCAAAGCAGCTGGCACAATGCCGCAACCGGGATGAAAGCGCCCTTCTAGATGAGAATCGTCCGTCTCATCGCCATGCCCCGCCATGCCATTGGCGAGAGCGGCTTGATCTGGCGGCACGCTGAAACGCGTGCCAATCACGGTGGCAACACCCGCGCCATCGAGCTCGGCGACATATTTGCCAGCTAGCACACCAGCGCGCAGGCGCGAGCCCGACAGAATAGCAGCCAGCGTATCAAGAATATGGAAGCGCGTTTTCTCAGCCACCTCGGGCGGCAAGGCGCGACTACCAGCGCCGGCTATATAGGTGGAGAGGACCTCCGTGAGGGGAGAAATCTCGCTCTTCCCGCCGCCAGCCATGGATCTTCTCCCTGCTTTACTTGTGTGGCGCCCTGTCTGCGCTAAACGCCCCCTCTAAAACCGAGATCATCCCGAGAAATCAGTGGGTGCGCCGCGTGCGGGCCTGCCTCGCGTCTAGCAAGTTTCGTCTGCGGCGTATAGACTTAAGCCTGAGTATCGGCATTGCCCAGCGGGATCCAACCCCGCGAATTTTCCCCAATGCCGCAGTGGAGGAAAGCGAATGAGCGCGCAACGCGCCCTTGAGGGACAAGTCGCCCTCGTCACCGGTAGTGTCCGCCGCATCGGCAAAGCCATGGCAATGGCGCTCGCCGCCGATGGCGCCACCGTCATCATCCATGCCTTGCGCTCACGCGACGAGGCCGAGGCCACAGCGCAGGAAATCCGCGCAGCCGGAGGCAAGGCCCTCGTTCGCCTCGCCGACGTGACCGATGAAGCGCAGATGAAAGCCATGGTGGCCGACATTATCGCCGAGACGGGCCGTATCGACATTCTCATCAACAATGCCGCCATTCGCGGCGAAGCGCATTTTCTGGATATGACCTTTGCGCAATGGCGCAATGTCACCAGCAATATTCTGGATGGCGCCTTTTTGGGTGCGCATGCTGTGCTGCCGCATATGGTGGCGCAAAACTATGGTCGCATCATCAATATCGGCGGCGTCAGTGCGCATCTGGCAACAGCCAATCGCGCGCATGTTGTCACCGCCAAGACCGGACTTGTCGGACTGACACGCGCGCTTGCCAGCGAATTTGCGAGCCATGGCATTACTGTGAATTGCATTGTGCCCGGCCGCATTGGTGGCCAGCGCTCGCATACATCGGGCCATGGCATTGCAGGGGCGCCGCCAGTCGGGCGTGAAGGCGTTCCGGAAGATGTGTCCGGCATTGTGCATAATATCTGCCTACCCTCATCAAGCTACATCACCGGCCAGACCATTCATGTGTCCGGCGGCATGTTCATGCCCTGAGAACGAAGACCCATGTCAACGAAACTCGCCACCAAATCCGATTACGGCGCAGCGCCGCTTGATCTGGGCATCACCAAGCAATTGGCGGCGTTTCTCGCGCGTCTTGATTATGAGGACCTCAGCCCGGATGCGCGCCGACAGGCGCAACGGGGCATTATGGATTGGGCGGGCTGCGCCTTGGCGGGCGCGCGTCACCCAACCATTGCCAAAATTTTTGGCGTGATGCGCACGCTGAATGATGCGCCACGCGCCAATGTTGTTGCCCATCAGATCAAGATCGGCACGGTGGAAGCCGCCACCGTCAATGGCCAGATGGGCCATTTGCTCGATTATGATGACACGCATATGGGCGGCGTTGTCTTGCATGCAAGCTCCCCTATCCTGTCGGCGCTTTTTGCCCTGTCGCAAACGCGCGGCGGATTTTCGGGTCGCGATCTCGCAACAGCCTATGCTGTTGGTTTTGAAGCAGGCGTGCGCGCCGGACAGGCCGCACCTGGCCATCATGATGGCGGCTGGCATTTGACAGGCACGCTGGGCTCGATTGCCGCGGGTGCTGCTTGTGCGCGCCTTCTGCGCCTTGATGAAAAGCAGATGGTGCATGCTCTGGGCATTGCCGCTACGCAAGCCGCCGGTATGCAGCAAAATCGCGGCACAATGTGCAAAAGCTTCCATGCTGGCAAAGCCGCCGCCAATGGCGTGATCGCCGCTTTACTCGCCGAACAGGGCTTTGATTCCTCCGATGAAATCATCGAGGGCAAGCGTGGCTTTTGTCGTATCTATTCCAATATGGCCGCGCCTGAGAAAGTTCTGGAAGAACTCGGCACACGCTTTGAAATCGCCCGCAATGGGCACAAGCCTTACGCCTGTGGTGTCGTGTTGCATCCAGCCATTGATGCTGTGATCGCCATGCGCGAACTCGCCAAGGCTGATCCAGCGCAAATTGAAGCCCTGCGCGTCACCGTCCATCCGATGGCGGTGCGCATCACCGGCGTCGCCGAGCCACAAACGGGCCTTCAATCAAAGTTTTCGATCTATCATTCGGCAGCTGTCGCTTATGTCGATGGTAATGCGGGCATCCCGCAATATTCGAATGAAAAAGCGCTGGATGCGACGGTGGTCGCGCTGCGCCGCAAGGTCGAAGTTGTGGCAGACGAAAGCCTGCGCAAGGATGAGGCGCGCGCCCATCTGCGTCTGCAAGATGGCCGCAGCTTTGACACCCATATTCCCCACGCCTCCGGCACGGTCGACAATCCCATGTCGGACCAAGCTATTGAGGCAAAGTTTCTCGCCAATGCGACACCCATTCTCGGCGCAGATGGCGCGCGCCGCTTTGCCGATATGTGCTGGGGTCTCGAACAACTCGATGATGCAAACAAGCTCGCTAACGCGCTGGCTTGAAGGAAAGACAAAGAATGACAAAAAGCATTTTTCGGGATGGTGACGTCATTGCAGGGGCGCTGACCGCTGCATTGGGCACTTATATTACGGTGACCGCTGCGCGCTGGGATGTGATGGGCCCTGAAGGTCCGGGACCTGGCTTCTTTCCTGTCGGCTACGGCATTGCACTCATCATCCTGTCGCTCATTCTGATCTTCCAGCGCTTCACAGCCGCGCGCCACACAGAAGAAGATCGACCCTTTGACTGGGCGGGCTTTCGCCGCGCCGCTATCACTTGGGTCGCCTTCACGGCCTCGACCGGGCTGATGCCGACAATCGGCTTCTATATTTCTTTCGGCCTGCTGACTTTGTTCCTCGGCCTTTTCGTCTTTGAAAAGCCGCTGAAGAAAGCACTTGCTGCCGGCGTGCTCTCGGCCGTCGGCTTCTACCTTGTCTTTGATATGGCGCTTGATGTCGCGCTGCCTGCCGGCCTGCTGGGGTTCTGAAACATGGATATTTTTGCAGGCCTCGCACACGGCTTTTCTGTCGCCTTGATGCCCAGCAATTTGCTGTGGTGTCTGGTTGGCTGTTTTCTCGGAACCATTGTGGGTATTCTGCCGGGCCTTGGACCTGCCGCCACCATCGCCATGCTCTTGCCGATGACCTACAGCATGTCGCCGGCCAGCGGCATCATCATGCTCACCGGTATTTATTACGGCGCGAAATACGGCGGCTCGACGACCTCCATCCTGCTCAACATGCCCGGTGAATCATCATCCGTGGTGACGTGCATCGACGGCTATCAGATGGCCCGCAAAGGCCGCGCCGGTGCAGCACTCGGCATTGCCGCCATTGCCTCTTTCATTGCGGGCTCGTTCGGCATTATTGCCCTAAGCCTGATGGCGCCGCCGATTGCCGCTTTTGCTCTGTCTTTCTCGTCGCCGGAATATTTCGCGCTCATGGCACTAGGGCTTGCCCTCGTCGTGCTGCTGGCGGGCGATTCACTGGTCAAAGGCCTCATTGCTCTGCTGGTCGGTCTCTGGCTGACAAGCATCGGCACGGATCTTTTCACCTCGCAATCGCGCTTCACCTTCGGCCAGACTTCGCTTTTGTCGGGCCTCGACTTCATGGTCGTGGCCATCGGCGTCTTTGCGATCACTGAAGTGCTCTCGAGCATTTCGGATCAAGAAGAAACGCAAGTGCTTCCTGTGCCCAAGGGCCTGCGCAATCTTCTGCCCAATTGGGAAGAGTTGAAAGCTTGCCGCTTTGCTTTTGCCAATGGCTCGATTGTCGGCTTCATCATTGGCGTGCTGCCGGGCGCTGGTGCGAGCATTGCCTCGTTCATTTCTTACGGAATTGAACGCGCCTTCTCGCGCCATCCGGAAAAATTCGGCACGGGCTTGCCGGAAGGCGTGGCTGCTCCCGAAGGCGCCAATAATGCCGATACAGGTGGCGCACTCATTCCGCTGCTGACGCTTGGTATTCCCGGTGGGGGCACAACAGCCATTCTGCTGTCAGCACTTGTTCTGTGGGGCGTGAAGCCGGGCCCGCTGATGATGACAGAATCACCTGATGTGTTCTGGGGCCTGGTCGCCAGCCTCTACATCGGCAATGTGATGCTGCTCATTCTCAATCTGCCCATGGTGCCGCTGTTTGCGCAGATCCTGCGCATTCCGGTCTACATTCTTCACCCGATCATCTTCGGCGTGTCGGTGATTGGCGCTTATTCAGTCGCTGGCCGCGTGTTTGATGTGTTGATGCTCGCTGGCTTCGGTGCGCTTGGCTTTGCCATGGCACGCCTGAAATTCCCGGTGGCGCCGCTCGTGCTGGGCTTCGTGCTCGGTGACGCAATGGAACGCGCTTTGCGGCAATCTTTGATGATGTCGCAGGGCGATCTTTCCATTCTCATCTCGCGTCCGATTTCTGCCGGCATGCTGATCTTCGCCGTCGGCGTTCTCTTCTTGCCGCTCCTGCCCCGTTTCCGTCGCCTTAAAGAGGCAGCTGGCTAATCAACTTGCCTATTCAAACCGTCACCGGAGGATACCTGATGAACAGACGCATACTCCTCACCACAGCACTCGCCATGGGCGCAGCGCTTTTGGCACCCGCCGCACAGGCGGAATGGAAGCCGACACGCCCGATTGAACTCGTCGTTCATTCTGGCCCCGGCGGCGGCAATGATGTGATGGGCCGCGCGCTCGTTGCAGCCATTGATGAAGCCAAGCTCTCGCCGGTTCGTATTCAAGTCTCGAACAAAGTCGGCGGCGGCGGCGCCACAGCTGCTTCCTATCTCGCCGATAAAAAGGGCGACCCCCATGTGATCGGCATTTTCACCAGCGTCTGGATCACCAATCCGCTGGTGCAGCAGGAAGCCAATGTTTCGATCCGCGAGCTGACACCCATCAGCCTGATGGTGTTGGAGCCCGCACTCATGGTGGTGCGCGCGGATTCACCTTACAAGACGATGACTGAATTGATGGATGCGGCGAAAGCCAATCCCGGCAAGATGAAGCAATCGGGCGGCTCGCCACTGGCGCGCGACGCCTTGGTGCGCACGGTCTTGCAAGCCAAAACCGGCGGTCGCTGGGCCTTCATCTCCTTCCCGTCTGGCGGCGAACGCATCTCCGCGCTGCTCGGTGGCCATGTCGATATGATGGTGATCGAGCCGCAAGAAGCTGGCGAGCTCATCCGTTCGGGCAAGATCCGCGCGTTGGCGCAGGTGACAGAGTCACGCCTGCCCGACTTCAAAGACATTCCGACATTGAAGGAAGCTGGCTTTGACGTTCCCAATCCGCCGCAGCCGCGCGGCGTCATTGGACCGCCCGGCATGGCACCTGATGTGCTGGCCTATTACGTCGATCTGATCCAGCGTGCGAACAAGTCGCCGGGTTGGCAGAAATTCCTGCGCGACGGCATTTTGGAAGAAAAGCTTCTCGGCCCGAAAGAGACGCTGGAATTCCTGACCCAGACAGAAACGCAGATGCGCGGTATTTTGACTGAGTCTGGCGTAAAGCTCGTTCGCTAAGCGAAAGCGCCTTACCAAGAATGAGAAAGCGGTGGAGGCAACTCTGCCGCTTTTTTCTTTTAGCCCATTTCCAAACGCATCAGCCCTTTCGGCTGACTATTTTTACGAGCTTTCCATATTCGGCCGTGTAATCACGCGTTGCATCAGCAAACCACTGACCCTGCAATTGGAAAAAATGCTGCATATCGGATATCTGCCCGGCCTTGCTCAGCCAAGACTGATTTTTGGCAAGTCGCGCATTGAAGAAACTGGCGATCTCGCGTTGAACTTCCGCTGCGGTGAGTAGAAATCCGCGCTCTGCCTTGACAGCAGGCAAGACTGCATCGGGCTGAAGCTCAGCGCTTTGTATATCGTGTGCAACCGCCTCCTTCGTTTCATCACTTGCCTCGACAATCGACGAGAAAAATTCACGCTGCATATTGGCCATGTTCGACCAAAGGGCAAAAGGCAAGGCAACGGGAGCCGGCGGACCAGACGGCTCTGATCCACCATTTGAACGTTCAGTTTTGGGTGAGCCGCCAGTTTGATTGCGTTGTTGCTGCTGCGCCATGAAAAAACTCCGCTGCACGAAGAGATCATGATGCAAGTCTAACGCGCGGGGTTTGCAGGTCACGTGACCATTTCATGGCAGCATAAACGTGGCTACACCGAGCAGAGATGGAACCTCGAAGCAGCCCAAAACATAATATAGCGGGGCCATCCCTTCTTGGAACACATCTGCAATGCCAAGCAATCCAACTTCTCCTGCTGATCGTCGCAAGCAGGAAATCGGTTTAGCGCGCTTTGGGGAACTCGCCCTCAAGTCTGACGATCTCGACGAAATCTTGAATGAAGCCTGTCGCTTAGCGCGCGAAGTGCTTGCGACAGATCTCGCTAAAGTCGTCGAACTTCAGGAAGACGGAAAAAATCTCATTGTGCGCGCGGGTGTCGGATGGAAGGAAAACATTGTTGGCGTCGCCACAATCAAGGCAGATGAAAACACTTCCGAAGGTCATTGCCTGATGACGGGCGAACCGATGATCTCGCCCAATATTGCCAAAGAAGAGCGGTTTCAATATCCCCCTTTCCTCATCGAACATGGCGTGCAAGCTGTTGCCAATGTTATCATCATCGGTGGCCAAGACCACCCACCCTTTGGCGTCCTTCAAGTGGACAGTCGGCATCCGCGTGAATTCACCGAATCTGACACGCTTTTCTTGCGCAGCTATGCAAATCTGATTGCAGCCGCTGTGGAACGCATCCGCGTTGCAAAAGATATTCGAGAACAAGAGGCCAAATTACGCTCTCAACTCTCAGAAATGGTCACATTGCGAACCCAGGAATTAACGCGCGCGAATGAACGCTTAAAGTCCGAAGCGGTGGATCGCTACAGAGTTGAAGAGGCACTTCGTCAATCCATGAAAATGGAAGCTGTGGGCCAACTTACCGGCGGCCTTGCGCATGATTTCAATAATCTGCTCGCCATTATCTCGGGCAGCATTCAGCTGATGAGCAAACGCATCAGCCAAGGGCGCACATCGGAGATCGGGCAATATTTGCAGGCAGCAACAACATCCGTTGATCGTGCGGCAGCGCTGACACACAGACTGCTTGCTTTTTCGCGCAGACAAACACTCGATCCAAAGCCCATCTCGATCAACGGCCTGATTGAGAGTATGCGCGACATCTTCATTCGTACTGTTGGCCCCGCCATCAAGATTGAAACCAATCTGGCGACGGATCTTTGGCCAACTTTGTGCGATTCCAATCAGCTTGAAAATGCCATTCTCAATCTGATCATCAATGCGCGAGATGCCATACCCGACTCCGGCCAAATTCAAATCGAAACATCAAATAGTATCGTCACCGACTGGCGCTCGCCGCAAACAGACAATCTCTCAGGTCGGGTTCCCAATGGGGAATATACAGCGCTCTTCGTGAAGGATACGGGCCAAGGCATGTCAGCCGCCGTTATCGAGCGCGCCTTTGATCCATTTTTTACAACCAAACCCATCGGCCAAGGCACCGGTCTTGGACTTTCGATGATTTATGGGTTTGTGCAGCAATCGGGAGGGCACGTATTTCTCAGTAGCTCGCAGGGACATGGGACAACAGTCGCTATTTATCTACCCCGCTTTGTGGGCAGTGAGCTCGCGTCGACAGACATGAAAATCATTTCGCCATCTGTCCAAGCGGAACCTGACATTGTTATTCTCTTGGTCGAAGATGAACCGGCTATCAGGCAGGTGATGGCCGACGTTTTGATCGAGAGCGGATATCATATTATTGAAGCAGAAAATGGCAGCTCCGCCATGCAGCATATTCTCTCACCCACCAGAATTGATCTTGTGATTTCTGATGTCGGCTTACCCGGCGGGATGAACGGACGCCAATTGGCAGAAAGCGCTCGTCAATATCGAGCAGCTCTCAAAGTTCTTTTTGTGACGGGCTACGCTGAACAGGCCATGCTGACAGGCGAAAGAATGGAGGACGGAATGGAGATTATTAGCAAGCCATTCAATATCGAAACCTTCGTCGCCAAGGTTCATCATATCTTGGCCAAAAGAACTGAGGGAAAGAGCTTGACGGAGCAATCGAAACCAGTCCCCCAGCGTTAAAAAAACGACCCTGCAGCTTTGCGGTCCTCAGGAACCGTGCCAGACTGCCCCTAATAAAAAAGTTCTCTGGGGGGCAGATATGAAATTAGCCGCAGCAGCTTTGTGCCTTGTCAGCGTCGTGGCCCTGGCAAAACCCGCCACCGCCCAAAACTGGCCTGATCGCCCCATTCATCTTTATGTGTCGCAAGGCGCTGGTGGCGGGCAAGATTCCATCGCGCGTTATCTGGCCGACAAAGTCAGCGCCAGTCTTGGCCAGCCCATTGTCATCGAAAATCGCCCCGGCGCCGGTGGCATTATCGGGACGCAAGCGGCCGCACGTGCCACGCCGGACGGCTATAATTTTGCGATCACCTCATCAGCGACCATGGCATCCAATCCGCATCTGGTGAAAAATCTACCCTATGATCCGCTGAATGATTTTGTGCCGGTCGCTTTGCTCTCCAAGCCGGGCTTCCTGATTTCAGCCAATCCCAATCGCTCTTTCAGAACGCTGGCGGAAATGATTGCCACGGAAAAGAAATCACCCGGCAACCTCACTGTCGCCATTGACGGCAATCGCAATGCCTCTGGCCTAACCGCGGGCTTTCTGAACAAAACTGCGGGCATCAATATTCGTCTTGTGCCCTATTCGAGCCCTGCTCAAGGCCTGCAAGACACGATCTCTGGCAATGTTGATCTCTTCATCTCACCGCCCGGCGTGCACCTCTCGCATATTGCCGCCGGAAAGCTGCGCCCGATCGCCGTTTCTGGCGTAACACGCGAAGTGTCACTGCCCGATGTGCCGATGATTGGTGAAACACTTCCCGGCTTCCGTATCTTGGGTTGGTTGATGGTCTCTGCCCCGAAAGGCACGCCGACTGAACCCATCGCACGCATGAATGCGGCTTTTGATCGCGTACTCAAAGACAAAGCGGTCATCGAATGGATGCTCAATTTCGGCTCGCCCGCCAATCCGGGCGCTGGCACCGATGAAGAGCTGCGTGCTTTCGTGCGCGATGAAATTGCTCTATGGGGCAAGATGATTGCCGATATCGGGCTTGAGGCCCAATAAGAAAAAGACGGAAACATGATGTCTAACTCAAAGCCCTCCATCCTGATCCTTCTTCCTTGGGAAGAGAAAATCCGTTTCACTTTTGAGCGCCTGATCCTCGCACGCTATCCTGATCTACCTGTCACCACGGTCGCAACTCTCAAAGAGGCTTCCGAGAAAATTATCGATGTCGAGATTTTCATGGCCTTCGGCGTGGCGGTGAAGGAAGACATTTTCGTCCATGCCAAGAAACTGCGCTGGGTGCATGCATTCGGCACCGGAGTTGACGGCATTATCGACCGCGCGGGCCTTGCCCAACATGTCACCGTGACTTCGACGCGCGGCATTCATGGCGCGCCCTTATCCGAAATTGCTATTTTGCACATGCTGGCTCTGGCGCGCGATTACCCGCGCTCCATCCGCGCCCATGACAAGCATCAATGGGATCGTTTCCGCGCAAGCCTTCTGCAAGGCAAGCGCGCTGGCATTTTGGGTGTGGGCCTCATTGCTGAAGCGCTCGCGCCGCGCTTGCATGCGCTTGGCATGCATGTGGTGGGCATTTCGCGCACACCACGTGATCTGCCGGGCTTTTCTTCATGGGCGCCGCGCGATGATCTCAAAAAATCGCTCAGCGACCTCGATTATCTGATTCTGCTCATCCCCTATGATGAGACGACGCATCACATCATCAATGCCGAGATCATCAGCGCGATGAAGAAGGGCGCTTACATTATCAATATTGCGCGTGGTGGCGTGATTGACGAGAAAGCGCTGGCGAGCGCGCTCCATTCCGGCCAACTGGGGGGCGCAGCGCTGGACACGGTTCATAAAGAACCCCTGCCCTCCGATGACCCGCTTTGGGATGCGCCCCATTTGATCATCACGCCGCATCTGGGTGGTTTTTACGATACCTACCCCGAAGATTGCATCGACCAGATCTATACGAATATTGCCGCCTATCTCGCTGACAGGCCGCAAGACATGGTCAATCTGGAAGCGCGGGCTTAAAGCCCGCGCAATATCTCAAAGCTCGGTGATGCGCTGCGGGAATTGATGCAGTGATTCCACTTCGCCCGATTCATGGACGAAATAATTGTCACAGACCCAGCTATAGGTCGTTGGCGTGACATAAGTCGGATGAACGGCAAAGAGCATGTTCGGACCCACCTTCAATGTCTCGTCTTGGCGAATGAGGGGGCGCTCGACCATGTCATAGCCCTGCCCATGCGCGTAAAGACGATTTTCCTGCGGGCGGCCGCCCTTGCGCATGAACTCATTATAGCGTGCAAAAATATCGGCTGGATCAGCACCGGGCTTTAACAATTCAAGCGTGAATTTCTGCGCTTCAAGCACGAAGGCAAATTCATCCTGCATTTCTTGTGAGGCTTTACCCAGAACCCAGGTGCGGCCAATCTCGCCATAATAACCACCGGGACCATTGTTCTCGATCAACATGCAGAATTGATCACCTTCACGGATGGTGCGGTTCTGCATATGAGGCGGCAGCATGACAGCAGCGGTTCCGACAGGGCCGGAGGCTGCCATATACCAGCCCTGCTCGCTGCCCATTTCGGTCGCAACCACGCGCGCAATTTCGACCACATCGCTGTCGCGCAAGCCCGGGCGCAAATGTTTGCTTACCGCTTCCGCACAAGCATCCTGCAAAGCAATCATGCGGCGGATAAGTGTGATCTCTTCTGCACTCTTGGTCGCCTTGATCGGATCAACCAAAGGCGTGGCATCGATGAAGGTCGCCTTGGTTAGATTCTTTTGCAGATGATTGACGAAACCATAAGACAAAGAGCCGGGCGCCAACAAACCAATGGTGGCGCCCTGATATTTATCCAACGCCTTCAGCGCCACTTCAGCATCATAGGTTGAAGCATAATGCACCGAGGAATAGGCGGGCACGCCCATGAGGCGCTGCACGCCACGGCGCGGCGTGGCATCGAGCGTTGCAAAATGCTGATCCTGACCGAAAGGTCCCTGCGCCACAGCGCTGATCTCGCCAT
>CANGFE010000011.1 GCA_947453155.1 Beijerinckiaceae bacterium
GAGCGCCTCGCCCAACGGTTCGTGGACCGGAGAACGAGCGTTCTGATGCGCCGCTTGAGAGAGAATGCGATGTTGGAAGCGGAAATCACCGCAAATGGGGATGTGCTGGTCGAGGGTCAGCACATTGGTCAACTTCATGGGTTTCGCTTCACCGCGGATCCGCAAGCCGATGGTGAGGCTGCGCGCACGCTGAATGCGGCCGCACAAAAAGCCTTGGCGAGCGAAATCGAAGGTCGCGCGCAGCGCATTCATGAAGCGGTGGACGAAGCTTTCGTTCTCGCCAATGACGGCACGATCCGCTGGCTTGGCGAAGCTGTTGGCAAAATGGTCGCTGGTGATCATGTGCTGACGCCGCGTGTGCGTGTGTTGGCCGATGAACAGCTGACAGGTCCCGCGCTTGAATTGGTGCAAGCGCGTCTCGATTTGTGGCTTGCCGCGCATGTTAAGAAATTGCTTGGGCCGTTGCAGGATCTCGAAAAAGGCGAAGGCCTTGAAGGTATGGGCCGCGGCATTGCGTTCCAAGTGGCTGAATCACTCGGCGTGTTGGAGCGCGGCAAAGTTGCAGAAGATGTGAAGGGCCTCGATCAAGATGGTCGTGCGGCTCTGCGCAAAGTCGGCATTCGCTTTGGCGCCTATCACATTTATATGCCCGCCTTGTTGAAGCCCGCACCGCGCGCTTTGGCTGCGCAATTGTGGGCGCTGAAACATGGCGGCATTGAAGGTGTCGCAGGCATTGACGAAGTGCCGCATCTGGCAGCCTCGGGCCGCACCTCTTTTGCAGCAGATAAGGCTGTGCCAAAGGGCTTTTATCGCGCCGCGGGTTTCCGCGTATGCGGCGAGCGCTGCGTGCGCGTTGATATTCTGGAGCGTCTGGCCGATCTCATTCGTCCAGCCATTGCTTATCGTCCGGGCGTGACACCTGGTGAGGCACCAGCCGGTAGCGCTGACGGCGAAGGTTTTGTCGTCACAGTTGCTATGACATCGCTGGCAGGTTGTTCGGGAGAAGCATTCTCCACCATCCTGCGTTCGCTTGGTTATCAGAGCGACAAGCGCGCGGGTCCTGCGATCACAGTTCCTCTGCTTGCTGAAGCCTCGCGCGAAGCGTTGAAGCCGGCGACAGAAGCTTCAACCGAAACACCAAGCGAAGCGCCGACTGAAGTTGCCGCTGTTGTTGAAGAGACGGCACCTGTTGAACAGGCGCCCGTCGAAGCTGCTGCCGAAACACCTGTTGCTGAAGTTGCAGGTGAAACAGAAGCTGCTGTCGCCGCTGAACCAGAACTGATCGAAGTCTGGCGTCCGCATCGCGTCAATCGCGGTCAGCGTCCTGAGCGCGGCAAAGGCCGTCCGCAGCATGCACGTGGCGACCAGAAGCCGACTGAAGGTCAGCCTGCCACCGAAGGTGGCGCCGAAGGACACAAGCGCGAAGATCGTCGCGGAAAATTCGCCAACTTCCGTCGTGAAGGCGAAGGCCGTCCCGACAATCGCGGTGGCCGTCCTCCGCATAAGGGTGGCAAGGGTCGTCCTGATCGCAACGACCAGCGTCGTGGCGGGGATCGGACCTTTGCTTCGACCGAAAAGCCCGCGGGTCGCGAGCGTCAGCCCGACCCCAATTCGCCTTTCGCCAAGCTTTTGGCGCTGAAAGGCGAGCTTGAGGCGAAGAAGAAAGACTAATGGCGGCAGCGGGTCGGCAGCGCCTCGATAAATGGCTCTGGTTTGCCCGCGTTGTGAAAACGCGCACCCTCGCGGCCAAGCTGGTCAGCGAGGGCCATGTGCGCGTCAACGCCCAAAAGGTTGATGCGCCTGCCAAGGCGCTTAGCCCCGGCGATGTGCTGACGATTTCACTGGAGCGCCAGGTACGAGTGCTGAAAGTGCTCGACCCCGGTGAGCGGCGCGGCCCTTTTGAAGAGGCGCGGCTTCTCTATGAAGATTTGACGCCTGAGCCCCCCGCCAAGGACGCCATGCAGGATCTGGGGCCGGTGCGTGATCAGGGCTCTGGGCGCCCCACCAAGCGGGATCGCCGCCAATTATCCGCCTGGCTTGAGCAGGAGTGATTTCTTCTCTTTTGTCAGGGGTTCTTGCGCCGCCCCGCCGAAGGCGTTAGCAAACGATCATTCGAAAAGTGGCGGCATGGACGGTGTCGCATCTGGAGACTGGCATGACCTACGTCGTCGGCGAAAATTGCATCAAGTGCAAATATATGGATTGCGTGGAGGTCTGCCCCGTAGACTGTTTCTACGAGGGCGAGAATATGCTCGTCATCCATCCCGATGAATGTATCGATTGCGGCGTCTGCGAGCCGGAATGCCCGGCTGAGGCCATCAAGCCGGATACAGAGCCGGGCCTTGAAAAGTGGCTGACCCTCAATGCCGATATGGCCAAGTCCTGGCCCAACATCACGGTCAAGCGTGATGCGCCCGATGACGCCAAGGAATGGGACGGGAAGCCCGGTAAATTCGAGGCGCATTTCTCGACCAAGCCCGGCCAAGGCGACTGATCAGCCAAGCAAAGTCGTAGAAACCACGCTTTTGTTGCCCGCAAAAGTTAACCAGCCAGGCGCAAAACCCGCTCGGCAGGCCGGAATTCTTTGATTTCGTGCGATTTTTGTGTTATCCATTGTATTAACAGTCGAGTTTTCTGTTTTCGTGTCGGTTTTGGTCAGGCTTCAGCCCGACCCAGAGTCAAACAGGGGCTCTGCCAAGGCCTTGGCCATCGGCGGAGTTTGACATCCGAACACATCGCGAAGCGACTGAGGAGTCGCGCATTTTGCCGTCTGGCCACCGCCCGAAGGGAGGTTGAGCTGTGCTGGCAGATGTGCCGGGCTCCGCACCGGGAGAGCGTATCGCTCCCGGCCCCCGTCCCGGTTTCCAATCCCGGGGCTCGAAAGGAGTGCCCACGTCATGGCGTCGTCGAAGAAGACCGTCACCGCATCGAAATCCAAGAGCTCCAATTCTGGCGCCAAGTCCGGATCCTCTGCCAAGGGCAAGAGTGAGACGAAGGCTCCGGCTGCCAAGGCCAAAGCACCTGTCGTGACCAAGGCTGCAAAGCCGGCCGACAAAAAGGCTGCTGCTGCCAAAGCGCCTGCCAAGGCTCCGGCGAAAGCGGCGGCTAAGCCTGCTGCTAAGGCGCCTGCCAAGGCCCCGGCCAAGGCTGCTGCGAAAGCGCCTGCCAAAGCTGCTGTGAAGGCCCCGGCCAAACCCGCCGCCAAAGCGCCCGCCAAGCCTGCCGCCAAAGCGCCGGCCAAGGCCCCTGAAAAGAAATCTGAGAAGCCGGTCGCCAAGGCCCCGGCCAAAGCGGCTGTGAAGGCGCCTGAGAAGGCCCCGGCCAAATCCGTTAAAGAGGCCGCCAAGCCTGCTGCTAAAGCGGCGCCAGCTGCCAAGGCTCCGGCCAAGGCTGAAAAGCCTGCCGCAAAGGAAGCTGTGAAGGCCAAGGCGCCTGAGAAGGCTGCACCTGCCAAAGCAGCTGAAAAGCCCGCCAAGGCAGAGGACAAGGCCAAGCCTGCTGAAAAGGCGGCTGCAAAAAAGAATAGTGCCACGCCGGAGCCGAAAGCGGCCCCCGACGTTGCACCTGTGAAAGCGGCCGCGCCCGCGGCTCGCAAAAAGGGAACTTCCAAAGCGGCCAAAGCTGCGCCGATTCCAACCGAGCGATTGTCGCCTGTGCGTCTCGCGGTGGGATCTTCGGCAGGGCCGTCGGCCGTTCCCACTTATGTTTTGAAGGACGATGGTGTGAAGTCTTCTGGGTCTGCGAATAATGGTAAGTCCGCAGCGGCTCCGGCCGCTGCAAAGCCTGCGGAAAAGCCCGCAGCGAAACCAAGCGCTAATCGCTCGGGATTTAAGCAGAACGAATTCATCGTCTACCCGGCTCATGGTGTGGGCCAGATCATCGCGATCGAAGAGCAGGAAGTTGCTGGCTTCAAGCTCGAACTCTTCGTCATCAATTTCTTCAAAGACAAGATGACGTTAAAAGTGCCGCTGCCAAAGGTTTTGGCGGGCGCGATCCGTAAGCTCGCTGATGCTGAAATCGTGCAGAAGGCACTCGACACGCTCACTGGTCGTGCGCGCATCAAGCGCACCATGTGGTCGCGCCGTGCGCAGGAATATGAAGCCAAGATCAATTCAGGCGATCTGCAATCCATCGCAGAAGTCGTGCGCGATCTTTATCGCTCCGACGCACAGCCCGAACAATCTTACTCCGAACGCCAGCTCTATGAAGCTGCGCTCGATCGTATGGCGCGTGAAATCGCCGCCGTGCAAAAGCTCACTGAAACGGAATCCTTGAAGCTGATTGAATCGCAGCTGCAAAAGGGTCCGCGTCGTGGCGGCAAGGTCGATGTCGAAGTCGATGCAGCTGAAGGCGATGTGGACGCCGAAGAAGGCGAAGCCGATGGCGACGTCGAAGAGGCGGCCTAAGATTAAAAGAAAGCCCGGCTCAGCCGGGCTTTTTTTATGCGCGCTGTTTAGAGGCTGACCCCATTCATCAATTCTTCTGGATGGCGCTCAATCAAAACGCGGCGCAGTTTTTCCATGGCGCGATTTTCGATCTGGCGCACGCGCTCTTTCGAAATGCCGAGACGATCACCTAATGCCTCGAGCGTTGCGCTGTCTTCCGCCAAGCGGCGCTCGCGCAAGATGCGCAATTCACGCTCCGACAAAACCGCCATAGCATCATGCAGCCACGTGATGCGGCGATCCGAATCGATGCTTTCTGTCACGACTTCGTCGGGCAAGGGGCGATTGTCGACCAGAAATTCGACATGCTCCGTCATGGAGGAATCATCACCTTGTGACACCGGCGCATTGAGCGACACGTCTGGCCCCGACAGGCGCGTGTCCATCGTTTCGACATCGGCTTTTGAAACACCAATCGCTTGAGCGATGGTGGCATAGATCCGGGCTGAATCGCCCGGGCGATTGTCACGTGACAATTTGGCGCGCAGCCGACGCAGATTGAAAAACAGCGCCTTTTGTGCGGAAGACGTTCCGCCGCGAACAATCGACCAATTGCGCAGGATGTAATCTTGCATCGAAGCGCGGATCCACCAGGTCGCATATGTCGAGAAGCGCACCTCGCGCTCGGGCTCGAAACGTGCGGCGGCTTCCAACAGGCCAACATGGCCTTCCTGGATCAGATCGGCAGCGGGGAGGCCGTAATGGCGGAAGCGGCCGGCCAGAGCAATGACGAGGCGCATATGCGCATGGGCTAGGTGGTGCAGAGCTTGCTCATCGCGCTGGTCTTTCCAGCGCACAGCCAGCGCGCGCTCTTGCTCGCGCTCGAGGTAAGGCGCCGACATGGCGGCCTTGACGAATTGCCGTCCGACTCCTGCCAATTGCGCCATAGCCCACTCCTGCTAACCTCCGTCCTGTCTTACGCGGCGCAGCCCGCCCCGGATCAGCCGGGGCCGGGCTCCAGAGGGTTCGCGAGAGATCTGTCGACAAGACGGCAAGGACGTTTCAACACTTGCCTTTCAGGAAGGATGCGGCCCATGAACCAGCGATTGATCGACCTTTACGACGAATACACGCACCGCCCACTCGATCGCCGCGTCTTTTTGGAACGGCTCACCTCTTTGGCTGGTTCCGCAGCTGCGGCGCAGGCATTTCTCTCGGTCATTGAGCCCAATTACGCCCGTGCGGCCGTGATTGCGGCGGATGATCCGCGTGTGGGCAGTGTCTCGCTTGAGGCCTCAGCCGATCTCAAGGGCTATCTCGCTTTTCCGAAAGCCAAGGGCTCCGAGATCAAAGACAATCTCGTGATCGTGATCCATGAGAATCGTGGTCTCAATCCGCATATTGAAGATGTTGCGCGCCGTGTTGCGCTGGAAGGCTTTCATGCTTTCGCGGCAGATTTTCTCACCCCCTATGGCGGCACGCCCAAGGATGAGGATCAGGCGCGCGACATGTTTGCCAAGATCGACATGGGTCGCGTCGTTAAATCAGCGGCCGATCTGATTGCCGGTTTGAAGCTGAAAAATCCGCGCATGAAAATTGGTGCGGTTGGTTTTTGCTGGGGCGGGGGCGCTGTGAATTCGATTGCGACCGCGGCACCGGGTCTTGATGCGGGTGTCTCCTTCTATGGCGTTGCACCCAAGCTGGAAGATGTGCCGAAGATCAAAGCGAGCATGATGATGCATTATGGATCGCTGGATGCGCGCGTGAATGCCACCAAAGAGCCCTTTGAAAATGCGATGAAGGCAGCTGGCGTTGCGCATCAAGGTTTTATGTATGAGGGCGCCAATCACGCTTTCCACAATGACACATCGCCGGAGCGCTATGTGGAAGCTGCTGCCAAATTGGCATGGCAGCGGTCGATGGATTTGTTCAAGCAGAAACTTGCCTGATCATTCTACGACGATCTTGTAACGCTCATCGGGCCGCAAGGCTGTTCCAGCTTCAAGCCCGTTGAGCAATAAGAATTGCTCGACCTGTTGTTCGGGCACGGCCATGCGGCGCGCGAGAACGGCAGGCGTATCGCCGGCCGCAGCGCTGACAATCTTCAAGCGCAACGGACGCGTGCGCATTGCTTCTTCGCTTTCAATCTTGCGGAAGCTTTCAATCGCTTCCATGAAACGCGCATCCATGGCGGCTGTGAGATTGCGCGTGGCAAAAATCAACCGATAGACGTCACCGCTATAGCGAATAACGGCCACACGAAATTGCCAATCACCGCCCTTGGCAGTGCCGATGGCCGCTGGAATTCCATTCAATGAAATGGTGCGTATGGAATTGGCATCAAGACCTTCCATCCAACCGGAGGCGAGATAAGTGCTCAAATCCTGCGCGGATGAGACATTCACACTATCAAGGCGCACAGCCTGCGCGCCGCCATTGGCAATGCCGAGGAGCGCTTGCGCGGAATTTTCCAGCACAAAACCTTCAGGCGCGGAGAAGGTAAAACCGAGTTTGGGATGGATGAAGCGGCGCCCGCGCACAAAACCTTCGCTCGGATCATCGCCGAAATCCATGCCATCAATCGCGTTGAAATATTCATCGCGCGCACCAAGGCCAAGGCCCGGCGCACCCAATTGCCGCGCGGCCGCGACCGCCTGGCGGACGCGTTCTGGCGTGGAGGGATGGGTGGCCAGAATATCGGGCTGTTCATCGCTGCCCTTTTGACCAAAGAGCGACGCACGCAGGCTTGAGGCACGCCCAAGCGATGTGAGAAAACGCGCAGCGCCATAAGGATCATAGCCAGTGCGCGCAATGGCGCGCACGCCAATCTGGTCGGCTTCGAGTTCTTGCTGGCGCGAGAAGCTGGCGAGCGACAAGCGCCCAGAGTTTTTCACCTCATTGCTTTTCTGCGTGCCTTGAATGAGCGACGCCGCTTTTGAGATGACAGCTGCATTCTTTTCCAATTCAGCGCGCGCGCTGGCATGGCGGGCTGTGACATGGGCAATTTCATGCGCCATCACAGCTGCGATTTCAGAGGAATCATTTGCCAGCGCCAAAAGGCCGCGCGTCAAATAGAGATTGCCGGAGGGCAAAGCGAAAGCATTGACGAGCGGCGTATTCAGAATTGTGACGCGATAGGCTTCGGAAGGTGTTTCGCTCGATTGGGCGAGGCGCACCAATATGCCATTGAGATAAATCTCGGCCGCTGAAAAACGATATTCGCCGCCAAAGAGCGCGACGAGGCGTTTGTGTTCGGAAGCTTGTGGTGTGTCGCCGCCCGTTGTGCGCGGTGCGGCTGTGGGCACGGCGGGCAATTCCGCGCGCCGTCCACCCGGATCAAGCGCAGCGCAAGCCGAGAGCGTGAGCGCAAGCGCGAACAGGCCGCTCCAGGCGACACCACGCTTCACACAGGCTTTCGACCCCTCAACACTCACGCTTTCGATCCCATCACTTCAATCGCTGCAGGCGTATAAATTTCTATCTGTGGCCCTGTGCGGGTTTCGAGCAGGCCGCGCACGCGGATGGTTTTGCCCACCAGCGCGTCGGGTGCAATGCCCCCATCGGCAAAGGCTTTGGCATTTTGACGCGAAAAAGTGACGCTGAGGTTACTGCCGCGCGCAGGCCCAAGGTCGAGATAAATTCGGGCAGAGGTTTGGCCAATGCGCTGAACCACCCCCTCCACGATCACGAATTCCCCTGCATGTGCCGAAAGAGCCGCAGATGAATGCGCGGCGAGCACCGAATAATAGGAATCTGCCCACAGACCAAGCTTGGCGTTGCGGGCTTGGATTTCAGCCGCCAACAGCTGAATCAGGCAAGGATCTGTGTGGGATGGGCCAACGCGCGCAAGGCCTTGCGCGACAAGCCTGAGGCCCAGCTCCTCGCCATTGGCCAGAAACAGGGGTGTCAGAATCCGTCCCCAGCGATCAGCCAGCGGCAGGCGTTGGGGGAGGGCTATGATCTGCCCCCGTGTCCAATCTTCCAAGGCAGCGCGTGCTCGCGCGGCCCGCGCGCCGCCACGTGCACTTGGTTCAAAGGGTGCCAGATGCGGGGCGCGGATAAGCCGCCCATCCGTTAATTCGATTTCAAGGCGGGAATGGACCTTTGCGACGGGCCCTACATTTTGTTCAGCTCGCGGGCAGGTTTGGGCCAAGCTCCATGCAGGCCAGAGGCAGGCGAGCATGGCGAGACAGAGAGCTCTTGAACGGATGAGGGCTTTGGGCGAATAGTGCCGCGCGCGTCCCGGTAGCTCAGCAGGATAGAGCAACGGTTTCCTAAACCGTAGGTCAGGGGTTCGAATCCCTTCCGGGACGCCAGTTCTACCGCTTTGATGCACCATCATGCGCCAAGTTTAGGGTGGCGCCTGTCCTTCGTGCAAATTCAACCTGCGCTGCGCAGCGGCGCGCCGAGCGCGCTCAAACGATCACTCTGGCTTGCGGCTTCATGGCGCCCGTGGACGAGATAGCTTGTTGGCATGTCCAATTGCCACACCAGCCCCTCGGGCGCGAAATCCAGTTTTACCTCGCCCTCCAACGCATGCGCGACAATGCGCTGAAGCACTTTCTGGCCGAAACCTTCACGCTTGGGCTGTGACACAGCAGGCCCGCCCGTTTCACGCCAAGTGATGCTCAGTAGAGCTTGTTTTTCATCGCGCCGGATCGACCAAGAAAGATGCACCTGTCCGCTTGAATGAGACAGCGCACCATATTTGGCGGCATTGGTAGAAAGCTCATGGAAAGCTAGGCCGATATTTTGCGCAGCCTCCGGCTTCAGCATGAGGTTAGGGCCTTCAATCAAAATCCGTGTCCCGATGAGATCGGCATAGTGAGAGAGTTGTGCGCGGGCGAGGTCTCTCAACGAGGCGCCATGCCAATCTTGCGCCATGAGCAAATCTTGGGAGCCGGCGAGCGCTTCAAGCCGCGCGGTGAAGCGTGTTTCAAAATCTTTAGCTGTGCCACCAGCGGTGGCAGTTTGACGCGCCATGGCTTGGATGACGGCGAGCAGATTTTTCGAGCGATGGGCAATTTCGCGCATGAGCAAATGCACATGGGCTTCGCGCTGCTTGCGCTCGGTCATGTCGCGCGCAATGCCAATCATGCGCATAGGGACATGATTTTCAAAAAGGCAGCGCCCACGCGCGGCAATCCAGCGTTCATGCATATCGGCTTCTGGATAAGCGAGGCGAAACTCGGCCTCATATTCGCCATCGCCCGCGGGATCGGTGGCGGCAGCTGCAGCTGTGCGTGCAGCGATCAGATCTTCTGGGTGGATCAGCGCATCGACCATCTCTTGCGTGACAGGGATATTTGGCAAAATACCAAAGAGGGCGCGCATGCGCATATCCCAAATGATCTCGCCAGTTTGCAGATCGGCTTCCCACACGCCGGTCTGTCCTGCTTCAAGCGCTAGCTCCGTGCGCACCAGCGCCGTTTGTAATTCACGCTCAGCGTTTTTTCGCCAAGCCACATCGGTTTGTGCCTCCGCATTCATGCGGGAAACATTCTCCAGAGGTGTGAAAGATAGCTTCGTCACAGCTCAGATGGAACGTTTGGGACTTACGATTTGTTCCGCTGCATCGTGACAGGCGCAAGCTTATCGGCCGCGTGGATTTCATCCACAGGCTGTTTGGAACTCGATTCTGTAAAGGGCGTTCCATTGCGAACCGGGAAGTGGTTTTCACGGGGCAAAGCAGTGCCGCTGAAAACATCAGAAATGAGCCTTGCAATGAGCCTAGGTCGTATGGAAGCGAAATACCCTGTCATCAGAGAATCGCTATTTTCACTGCATCAGAATTATTCAAACGAACCGGCACTCAGCGCTGCCATCCGCGCGCAGATTGGTCGTCGCTTGCGTCATCTCTTTGACGGCATCACGGATCCTCTGCCAGAGAAGCTTCAGCATGCCTTGCTCCAGCTGGAGAGCAAATTGCGCGGCGAGAGCGCAAAAAAATAACGCCGCCTTGTGAGGCGGCGTTATGATTTTCCAAATTTGGATATTGCTTAGTCTTTGGCGCGCTCGACGTAAGTGCCGTCTTCCGTCTGCACCACAATGCGCGTGCCAGCCGACACATGCGGCGGCACCATGACGCGCGCGCCATTAGCAACCTTGGCAGGCTTGTAGGACGAAGAGGCCGTCTGGCCTTTCATCGCCGGTTCCGTCTCGATGATTTCGAGCGTCACGCGGGCGGGCAGCTGAATGGCAACCGGCACGCCGTTGAACAGCGACAGAATGACCTTCATGCCTTCCTGCAGCCATTGGGCCTGATCACCCAGAATGTCTTCCGACACCTGCAGCTGCTCGAAGCTCTCGTCATTCATGAAGTGGAAGCCTTCGCCGTCCTGATAGAGGAAGGAGAAGTCGCGATCTTCCACGAAAGCGCGCTCGACCTGTTCGGTCGTCTTGTAGCGGTCAGTCGTCTTCACGCCATCGGACAGGCGGCGCATGTCGATCTGGGTCGTGGGCGTACCCTTGCCGGGATGGAAGCTTTCGGCGGTCAGAACAACATAGAGCTGTCCGTCCTCGCGCTCGATGATGTTGCCCTTGCGGATCGAACTGGCGATGACTTTCACGGGAATGATTCCTCGAGGTTGATGGGCGGGCCGGGGCAGAATAAGCATCTGCCTGCTGAGTTGCGGGCATGTATAGCGATCTTGCCAGCCAGCGCTAGCCCTTAAGAGGACCGATTTCCCTTCATGACCCTGGCAGACCCAGCCAAAGCCTCACCCTTTTGGGACAAAAGCGTCCATCAGGACCGCCGCCCCCGCCTTTTGGCGCGGGCCCGCATCCGTGCGGCGCTGCGGGGCTTTTTTGACAGGCAGAGTTTTGTCGAGGTCGAACCGGCGGCCCTTCAGGTGAGCCCCGGCAATGAGGCCCATATCGGCGGCTTTGCCACGGATTTCGTGACGCTCGGGGGTGAGCGCCAGCGCTACTATCTCCATTCCTCGCCCGAATTTGCCTGCAAGAAACTGCTGGCTGCGGGCGAAGAGCGGATTTATGCGCTGACCCCCGTTTGGCGAAATGGCGAGCGCGGGCCCTTGCACCATCCCGAATTCACCATGCTCGAATGGTATCGCGCGCATGCGCCCTATGACGCGCTGATCGAGGATTGTCGCGCGCTTCTGGCGCTTGCTGCCAGCCAAGCTGGCGTTGAAAGCTTTTCCTTTCGCGGCGTGACCTGTGATCCTTTTGCGGAACCCGAGCGCCTCACTTTATGCGAAGCCTTTGCGCGTTACGCTGATCTTGATCTCGCGGCCTGCCTCAATGATCGCGCCAAGCTTGCGCAAGAAGCGCAGCGCTTGGGATTGCGCGTGGTGGAAGATGATCATTGGTCTGATCTCTTCTCCAAAATTCTGTCTGATCGCATCGAGCCGCATTTGGGCAAAGGTCGTGCGACCGTGCTTGATCTTTATCCCGTCTCGGAAGCCGCTCTCGCGCGTCCCGCCCCGCATGATCCGCGCTTTGCCGAACGCTTTGAGCTTTATGCCTGCGGTGTGGAGCTTGCCAATGCATTTGGTGAATTGACCGATGTTGAAGAACAGCGCCGTCGCTTTGCCCATGCCATGCAGGAGCGTCAGCGCATTTATGGCGAGACCTATCCGATTGATGAGGATTTTCTCGCAGCCCTCGCGCATATGCCGCCATCTAGCGGCATTGCACTGGGCTTTGATCGTTTGGTGATGCTGGCAACTGGCGCGCATCACATTGAAGATGTGATCTGGACGCCTTTGGCAGGAGCACAAAAGTGAGCGCCGGGCTGCACCGCATCAGCGATCTCGTCGCGCGCGGATTTGTCGAAAAAGCCTCTGCCACAGGGCTGGAAGCGATTGTTGAGCGCTATGCGCTTTCCGTCACGCCCGCTATGGCTGACCTCATCAATCCAGCCGACCCCGATGATCCGATTGCTCGCCAATTCATTCCCGATTTGCGCGAAAGCGAGACGCGGCCGGAAGAATTGGCCGATCCGATTGGCGATGGAGCACATTCGCCTATCGAAGGCATTGTGCATCGCTACCCCGATCGCGTGTTGCTGAAGCTTTTACATGTATGCCCGATCTATTGCCGCTTTTGTTTCCGGCGCGAAATGGTGGGGCCGGGTGCCGAGCAAATTTTGTCGCCCGACGCCTTGAATGCCGCGCTCGATTATATCCGCGATCATTCCGAAATTTGGGAAGTCATTCTGACGGGTGGTGACCCGCTGGCTTTGTCACCGCGTCGTTTGGCTGACGTCTTGCAACGGCTTGACGAGATCGCGCATGTCAAAATCGTGCGCATTCATACACGCGTGCCAGCTGTTGATCCGAGCCGCATTAATGCGGGCATGATCGAGGCGCTGAAGACTTCGAAGAAGACGCTCTATCTCGCACTTCACGCCAATCATCCGCGTGAATTGGGTGGCGCTGCAGAAGGGGCGCTCGCAAAGCTGGCTGAGGCTGGCATTGCGCTTGTCAGTCAGACCGTGCTTTTGCGCGGCGTGAATGATGATTTTGAGACATTGGCTGCGCTCATGCGCCGCTTCGTCGAATTGCGCGTCAAACCCTATTATTTGCACCAGGCCGATCTCGCCCCCGGCACATCGCATTTTCGCGTGGGTCTGGAAGAGGCACGCGCGCTGGTCGGTGAATTGCGCGCCAAAGTTTCAGGACTCTGCCAGCCGACTTTTGTGCTCGATATTCCGGGCGGTTTTGGCAAGGTTCCGGTCGGGCCGGACCATCTGACGGGCGCGGGTGTGCTGGATCACAAGGGTCAACCGCACGCCTATCCGGCCCCTGCCACGGGAAAACCTGATTTTTGAGGCTGAAAAAGGCTCCGCCTCAAGGCCCCGTTTACCCGAATCATCTCTTGTCAGCCCATGATCAAACGTCTTGCTCTCCCCGCGCTGTTGGGCGCCCTCCTTCTTGGCTTCCTTTTCGCCGCCTCGCCGGGCGCGCATGCGCAATCGGATCCCACGCGTCAAAGCGTCCAGCAGAGGCTCGATCTCGCCCGTGCTGAACTCGACCAGATCGCCTCCATTTTGCGGCGCGAGCAGGTCGTCGATCACGATCTCGCCGCGCGGCGTGGCGATCTCGAGCAATTGGATGCGAGCGTCGATGCGCTGATCGAACAAATTAACCCACAGCTGGACGCGGTGAAGGCACGCCTTGATCAGCTTGGTCCTGCACCCGACAAAGACAATGTCGATGCCGATCGTGCCGAGCAGCAAAAGCTCTTCAATGATCTCGATGCGCAAGTGAAGCGCGCCCGTGTGTTGGCGGTCGAGATTGATCAGGTAAAAGCGCAGATCGTCGCCAAGCGTCGCGCCTTGTTCAATCATGCTTTGTTTCAGCGTTCCTATTCGGTGCTGAGCCCGGACTTGTGGATGTCTGTGGCTTCTGAAATTCCGCGCGACATGAAAGCTGCGGCGACCATTGGTCAGGATTGGCTGTCGGGTGCGAGCGCGCGCTTGTCGAACTGGCGCGGTATTTTCTTTGCCGGTATTTTGGCACTGATTGCGGCATTCTATATTTTGGCTGATCGCCTCGCGCATCGTGTCTTGGCGCGCGCACCGCAAGTGCTGGAGCCCACACGTTTGCAAAAAGTCGTGGCGGCGCTTTGGGTTGGCGCTGTCACCGCCGTCGTGCCGATTGTGGCTGCTTTGGCGCTTGCGCAAGTGTTGCACGCTTTTGACCTCGTCAATGCGCGGCTTGATCCGGTTTTGCAGGCCTTTGTGGAGAGTGTGCGCCGCGTTGCTTTGGCAGCTGGTATTGTGCGCGGCCTGATGGCCCCTCTGCGCCCTACGTGGCGTCTCTTGGATTTCACCGATTCAGCAGCGTTGCGCCTCGCAAATCTGGTGATGGGCGTTGTCATTATTGTCTCTGCGATGAAAGTCATCGAGGCGATCAATGAATTGATTGCTGTGTCACTGCCGGTCGCTGTGGCTGTGCGCGCCATGGGCGCAACTGCTGTTGCGCTGCTTATGGCTATCTCGCTCAAAGGCATTATGGCGCCGCCCGAAGTCGATGACGAATGTTTGGGTCCGGTGGTGGAGCCGGGCCAAGATTGGTCAGGTCCGCTGCGGGCTCTCGCCTGGATTGCCATTATCGCGGTGCTGGGGTCTGTGCTTGTTGGCTATGTCGCCTTCGGGGCATTTGTCACCGACCAGGTTGTTTGGGTCACCTTTGTTGGCTGTGTCACTTATATGCTGGTGCTCTTTGCCAATGAAGGTTTTGAGCATGCTCTGCGCCCATCTGCGCCTGTGGCGCGTGCTGTTATGTCGAGCTTGGGCCTGCGGCGTGAATCGCTTGAGCAATTGGGCGTCTTGCTGGCTGGTGTGGCAACCGTCTGCCTGACAGCTGCGGCTATTCTGCTTGTGCTGGCACCCTGGGGCATTGAGTCAGATGACATGCTCGCCAATCTGCGCTCGGCCTTTTTCGGCTTCAAGATTGGTGATGTCACCATTTCGCTGTCCAGCATTGCGCTGGCGCTGTTCTTCTTTGGCATCGTGCTATTTGCCACACGCACCGTGCAGCGCTGGCTTGAGAAAAAGCTTCTGCCGCATACACAACTTGATACGGGCCTGCGCAATTCTATCCGCACCAGCATTGGCTATGTGGGCTTCGTGGTCGCGGTCGCCATTGCGCTGGGTACTCTCGGCTTCTCCTTCGAAAAGCTCGCCATTGTGGCCGGCGCTTTGTCGGTTGGTATCGGCTTTGGTCTGCAATCCATCGTCAATAATTTCGTCTCCGGCCTGATCCTTCTGTGGGAGCGAGCTGTGCGTGTGGGCGATCTTGTCGTGCTTGGCGAAGAGCAGGGCTATGTCCGGCGCATCAATGTGCGCTCGACAGAAATCGAGACCTTTGATCGCGTGACAATGATTGTGCCCAATTCCAATCTGGTCACAGGCGTGGTCAAAAACTGGGTGCGTGGCGACAAGATCGGCCGCATCAAAATTCCGGTGGCGGTCAATCTCGAAGCTGATCCCGAACATGTGCGCACGGTCTTGATTGATGTTGCCAAGCATCATGAGCTTGTTGAAAAGCTGCCCGCACCCAATGTCATGTTTATCGCCATGACAGAAAGCCTGCTCAAATTCGAGCTTGTCTGTTTTGTTGGCGATGTGGAAAAAGCAGGCCGCGTGAAGAGTGATTTGCATTTTGCCATTCACGCGCGCTTCAAGATCGAAAAAATCAGCCTTTCGCCGCCCGCGGCGCCGGCGCCCGTTATCCATATTGGCGGGCTCGATACTCTCAAGAAACAGGATTGATCATCAGATGACTTTTGTCGCGTCACGCCGTGCTTTTCTTCTTGCTGCAAGCAGCCTGTCTTTGGCGGGTTGTTCGTCCGCACCCGTCGGTTTCACCATGGATGGTGGTCCCGGTTTTTACAAAAGGCTGAATGCACGCGCTGAAAAGGTCGATGCTGTGGCGGCGCGCGATATGATTTCCATCTATCGCACGAATAATGGTCTGTCGGCTTTGTCGCTCGACCCTTCTTTGATGGATGCGGCACAAGAACAAGCGCTCGCCATGGCGCGCGCGGATCGCATGAGCCACGACATTGGTGGCTCCTTGCAATCGCGCCTGTGGAACAAGCTCGATCATAAGACGGCTACGGAAAATGTCGGCGCTGGCTATTACACGCTCGCAGAGGCTTTTTCGGGCTGGCGTGAATCACCCTCGCACAACAAGAACATGCTCAATCCGGCCATGCGCCGCATGGGCATCGCCACCGCCTATGTTGCGGAATCGAAGTACAAGGTTTTCTGGGCGCTCATTCTGACTGATTGATCAGCGCAGCGGCAGACACGTCGTGTAACCCTCGACATGGCGATAGGCATTCGTCATTTGCCTTTGCCATGTCGCGCACACGCGGCGGCTGGTGAAACATTGAAACTCATCGCGCCAAGCAATCATCGGCACACCATCTGATGTTCTGAAAATGCGCCCGCCGCTGAAATGGCCAAGCACCAGTGGCGCAAAGGGTTCATTCACCGCCGCCCCCGCGCAGGCGCCACCCGGATCATCACTTGCTGCCAGCGCCCCACCGAATGGGCCAGGCAGGACAAGGCTTGCGGCAAGGTAAGTGGCTGCAAAGCGCATAGAAGCCCTCCGGAAAGTCCAAAAGATTGCCCGCTCAGCTGGCCTGCAGGGAACGCCCGTTCTTCCCCCAAGTTCCTGTCTCGGTTGGCCTTTTGGATCAGTCTCGGCTATGGTGCGCCTTTGCTGCATTGCAGCATGATCGGGATTCCATCAAATGGATCGTCTGGGCCGCACGATTGAAGAGCTCAAGCGCGCACGCCAACAATGGCTGCGGCTTTTCGATCTGATCCCGACTGTGCCGCCAGACACGTCGGCGCCGCTGGTCGAGATCGCGGATTTTGGGCCCAATCCCGGTCATTTGCGCATGCATGCCTTTGTGCCCGCGCCGCTCAGCGCCCATCCAGCCTTGGTTGTGGTTCTCCATGGCTGCGGACAAAAGCCCGCGCAATATGAACACCTGGCCGGTTGGTGCAGCTTGGCAGCTGAGCTTGGCTTTCTCGTTTGCTATCCGCAGCAGCAGGACGGGAATAATGCGCAGAGCTGTTTCAATTGGTTCAGCCCGCGCCGGCGCGAGCGCGATCAGGGGGAGGCCGCGTCCATCCGCGCGATGGTTGCCCATCTTGCGCAGGCTTATGCGGTCGATCCGGCGCGGATTTTCATCACGGGCTTTTCGGCTGGCGGTTCTATGACGGCGGCTCTGCTGGCTGCCTATCCGGATGTGTTTGCGGCGGGTGCTGTGATTTCGGGCCTGCCTGTGGGCGTGGCTGACAATGTCTCGCAAGCTTTGGAAGCTATGGCCAAAGGCGACAAGCGCACGGGCCCGCAAGCGGCCGCTGCTGTGCGCCTGACCAGCGAGGCTGAAGATTGGCCGCGTCTTCTTATCTGGCATGGGCTTTCAGATGATGTTGTGGCGCCTGCCAATGCAGGCGGGCTGGTGCGTCAATGGCGCCATGTCCATGGTCTGCGCGCCGCTCCCGATGTGGATCGCTGGATGCCGGGTGGGCGGCGTCGCCGTATCTGGCGTGATGCGGCCGGGCGCGATGTGATTGAATATGACTCAGTGCTAGGTGGTCACATGCTGGTGGCCCCATCCACTGCAGTTATTGCCGCTTTCTTTGGGCTCAAGCCGCCAAGTTTGTTTGATAAGGCACTGGAAAAACTCGCGCACCTCACCGATATGCGAAGTCTCATTGCGAGCCGGAGCAAGCAGCCATGACCAAGTCCGATTTTCCCTTCACCTTGAGCGATGAGGAATGGCGCAAGCGTCTCACGCCCGAGCAATATCATGTCATGCGCGCACATGGCACAGAGCGGCCGGGCTCTTGCGCTTTGCTGCATGAAAAGCGTGCGGGCATTTTCACCTGTGCGGGCTGTGATCAGGAGCTATTTGCATCAAAGCTGAAATTTGAAAGCGGCACAGGTTGGCCAAGCTTCAATGATCCGGTTCCCGGCTCCGTCGAATCGGAAACCGATCGCAGCTACGGCATGACGCGAACAGAAGTTCATTGCGCGAAATGTGGCTCGCATCTGGGCCATGTTTTTCCAGACGGCCCACCGCCCACAGGCTTGCGCTATTGCATCAATGGCGTGGCTTTGAATTTCAAGCCGGAATAAAAAAGGCGGCCCCAGAGGCCGCCTTTTTCTTACATCAGCGCATCGGCTGGATGATCTCTTCGCCCAGTCGCCGGATATTTTCGGCATTGGGAAGAAGCTTCATGAGAATGAATTCAATACCCAAATCATTGAAGCGCTGGATCTGCTTGCGCACATCTTCCGGCTTGCCCATGCAGCCCGCGCGGGTATTGGGAATCATACGGCGCTCGAGTTTGCGCGAATCCTGATCAGGATCATATTTGAACATCAATTGCAGCGTGGAATCGATGGCATCCTGCGTCGATGAACCAATCGCCACAAAGGGATTGAGCGCATAGCGCACTTTGCGTCCCGAACGTGCTGTGCGCTTGTTCATATCCGCGATGGAGATTTCGAGCTCCTTGAGGATTTCCTCGGAAGATTGGGCATCTTTCGGAAATTCAACAAACCACCAATCGCAATGGTCGGCGATGAAATCGCGGCCACGATCACTAGTTGAGACGGAGAAGATTTCTGGCCCTTCTGGCGTGCGCGGCTTCAGCATCAGGCGGGCATTGTTGACGTCGTAGAACTTGCCTTGCTTTGTGTAGCTCTCATTGTGCCAGAGCCCGCGCATAATATCGATAAATTCAATGGTGCGCTGATAGCGGTCTTCGCCTTGCAAGACTTGCCCGCCGAACATTTCAAACTCTTCGTCGAACCAGCCATTGACGATATTGATCGCCATGCGGCCTTTCACAATCCGATCAAGTGAGGCTGACATTTTGGCGATCATCACCGGATCCCAAAGCCCCGGATGAACAGCCACCAAGGCGCGCATATGTTCAAAACGCGAAGCAATGGAAGAGGCTGTGACCCAAGCATGCATGTCATGGCCGAGATGGCGTTCAGCAAAGAGCGTCAGATCAAACCCGACCTTGTCGGCTGTCAGCAGAACATCGAGTGCGAGATCATATTGCGCATCGCGCCGACCCGCTGGCAAAGGATGTGCAGATTCAGCCACCGCTTGCGCCGTTTCTGGCGAGCCAACGGAGACCATCGGGATGGGACAGTAAAGGCCGAATTCGAGTGCCATAATTCAGGTTTCCCTTATTCGCCGGTCTTTTAGCCGGCCGTGGGCCGCCCCGTTCAAGGCGGGGCGGCCTTTTGTCAAAAGGCGATCAGCGTCCAAGCAGGGTCTTCACGCGGTTGATCACATCGGGCGGCGATTGAGCCGCACTGCGCAGAACCTTCTCTGTTTCTTCGCTTGTGACGAGTTCAATTTCAAGTGCCGCGCGTTCTGCTTCTTGCAGGAAGGCCGGATCTTTCATCGTCGCGTTGAAAGCATTGCGGAGCACTTTCACACGGTCGGCTGGAACATCGGGCGGCGCCAGAAACGGACGGCTCAGAATTTCGCGTGCGAGCAGGAAGTCGAGCGCCTTGCGGTCGAGATCATTTTGCGCGGCCTCGCGGATGGAGGGAACCCCCGGCAATTGCGGCAATGGCTTATCGCCCGTGTGGAAGAGCACATTCACCTTCTTGTCGCGAATCCAGTCCGGCTTGCTCGAATTGATCGAGCCCCATGCCCAATAGGCAATGCCATCAAGCTCACCGCTTTCCAGCGCCAAGGCGGCCTGCACCGTGTTGGGGTAGCCGTTGATGACTTTGAATTTCGTGCCAGCCAGCGCGTTATAGGCGAGCGGCATGATTTCAGAATCGGCGCCAGCGCCGGTGCCGGGGGTCAACAGCTGGTTCTTTTGCAGATCGGCCAGCGTCTTCACCGGGGACGTGTTCCAGGAGATGGCGAGGCTGACATCGCGGCTCATGCTGCCGATCCATGTAAAGCGCATCGGATCGAACCGGAATTCCTTATGTCCGAGCATGGGCTCGAAGGCGAGGCCGCGCCCAACGGTGCCCAGCACAGAGCCATCTTTCGGGGCGATATTGTAGAGGTAATCCATGGCCTTGAGGCCACCCGCCCCCGGCATGTTCTGGGCGATGATATTGGGCTCACCAGCAATGTGGCGAGGCATATGCCGGATCAGTGCTCGCGCATAGAGATCATAGGTCGAGCCAGGCGGTGAATAGACCACCATGACCATCTGGCGACCTTTGTAGAAAACCTCTGGCGTCTGCGCATGGGCCAGCCCCGTGCCCAAGGCAAGGCTCAGGCTCGCGGCCATGGCGAAGCGGCGTGTCAGGCCTGTCATCATTGTTTTTCCCTCCCGTCCCGCTGATTGCGCGGGGTTTTTCCTTACGCCTATCGTCGCATATGGGGTGCCCGCGGGGCAAGCCTTTCACGCGCTCTTGCGCTTCTAAGCGCCCCCCGGCCAGCGTATGTTGCGGGCTCCATGGCAGACGATTCGACCCCGGCGGTGAGCCTCGACCCCAAACACACGGCGCAACCGCGCCGGGTGGCGGCGCGCGCGCTCAATGAGGTCGATTTCTGGCGCGGCTATGCGCTGATCGCCATTTTCATCAATCACATTCCCGGCATTTATTTCGAGCAATTCACCCATCGCGCTTTTGGGCTTTCAGATTCGGCAGAGCTCTTCGTTTTTCTGGCCGGTTTTTCGCTGCGCTATTTGGCCGAGAGCCGCACAGAAAATCTCGTTGGCATGCGGCTCTTCATGCGCCTCGAAGCGCGTGCCTTCACGCTCTATGCCGCCCAGATCGTGATTGTTGCGCTGGCTCTGGCCATGATGGCGGGAGCGGCTCTGTTGCTCGATACGCCGCTCATTCTGCAATGGAACAATGCGAGCGCTTTTTTCGAAAGCCCCGTGCAAACGCAAATCGGCATTATCTTGCTGGCCCATCAAATGGGTTATTTCGATGTGCTGCCGCTCTACATTGTCATGATGTGTTTTGCGCCTCTGGTTGTGGCGCTCGGGCGTTTGTCACTGCGCATTCTCTTGTTCTATTCGGTGACGGTCTGGGCTTTGACACTTGTGTCAGAACTCAATCTGCCAACTTGGCCGGTTGAAGGCGTGTGGTTCTTCAATCCCTTTGCCTGGCAATTGCAATTTGTTCTGGGCTATGTGCTGGCCCGTCCGAAACAGGCCAGCGACTTTATCGCAAGCAAGCGAACGGAATTCCGGATTCTGGGTCTCGTCCTCACAGGCATTGGATTGTGGCTTGCCATGATTCAATGGGCGCCCAATCCTTTCGAGCTGCCAGAGCCGCGCCTGTTTTTCATGAATGACAAAACATCGCTGTCGCCCATGCGTATTTTGCACATGCTGGGCTTGGTCATGCTGTTTGGTGGTCTGTTCGATTGGCTGGCGCGATGGAGCGGCTTTCGCTTTATCTCGGCGCCCTTCTGTCTGCTGGGCCGCAATTCACTGCACGTCTTTTGCGCGGGCTCGCTATTCAGCTTGGCAGGGCAAATCGTGCGTTTCACCACGCCGGCGGGTCTTGTCATAGACACGCTGGTGCTATTGATTGGCGTGGCTGCAATGCTCGCCATTGCTTGGGGAAATGAATGGCGCATCAACTGGCCGCGCTGATTTCTGGTCTGCTCCTGCTCGCCGTGGCAGGCGCCCCTGCAGCATCGCAAGATGCTGCGGTGCAGAAGAGCGATTCCGCGCCTGCGAATGAAGAGGTCTTGGATCCGCAGACCCTTTATCCACCTTTGCCGCCACAATCGGCTGCGCTCTCCATGCAATGTTCTGTGCCGCAATCCGAAGTGGCTAAGCCAGCACCGCTGATCAATACAGCGGCGCGCATTGAGACCAACAAGAAGATGCGCGTGCTCGCCATTGGCTCATCGGCCACATGGACCGGCAATCGATCGGGCAGCTATCCCTCGCGCCTTGAAAAGCTTTTGGAGAATGTTTGGAAAGGCGTCGATGTTGAAGTGGTCAATCGCGGCGTCTCGGGCGAGATTGCCTCGGTCAGCGCGCGTCGTCTCATCAATGAAGCGGCCATTTTGAAGCCTTCCCTTGTGTTGTGGCAATTGGGCACGAATGACGCTGTGGCCCGTGTGCCGCTCGTCGAATTTGAAACAACGGTTCGTGCCACAGTGCGCATGCTGCAAAAGAACAAAATCGACGTTGTTCTCGTTGGCTTGCAATATACGCCGCGTTTTGCGCGCGATGATCATTGGTTTGCTATCCGCAATGCCTTGGATCGTATCGCTGCGGATGAAAATCTTCTCTATGTGCGCCGTGACAAGGCGATGGAATTTTTGGCGCAGACACGCGCCGCCGCCGATGTGTCAGCTGATGATGAATTCAGCCTGACGGATCTCGGTTTCCCCTGCATGGCCGAGCATATTGCTCAGGCTATGGTTGCCAATATTTTCCTGCGCCGCAGTGGCGACCGCCGCGGCGCACAGCCCGCTCCCGTGCGCTAACAATTGCAAAGCTCTGCCTTTGCAGATTAAGCTCTCTCCAAGCCGGTCGCAGATCACGACAAGAGCCGGATGGGGGAGGGTGACTTGGGTGGACTTTTAGCGCTTTGCGCAGCGGCGACTTTCGCCATCAACAATACTCTGGCGCGGCGCGGTGTTCTCTCAGGCTCTGTTCTTCAGGCCATGGCCATTACAGTTCCCTTCGGCGTTCCCTTGATGCTGATTGCAGCGCTCATCTTTGGGGCCCTGCCAGCGCTTGATGGGTTTTCGCTGAATACTTATGTCGCCTTCTCGGCCGCGGGCATCGCGCATTTCGTGTTTGGTCGCTATTGCAATTATCGCGCAGTGAAAGCGATTGGCGCCAATCTCTCCGGCCCTTTGATGGAAACCTCGGTTCTCTTCGCGCTGGTTCTGGCTGTGACTTTGCTGGGTGAGAAACTCACCATCATGAAAGTCTTAGGCATTGCCCTGATCTTGGCTGGCCCCTTGCTGACGGTTGAGAAAAAAGGCAAGGCGAAAGCCGCAGGCGAGACAAAGCTCGCTTTCACGCCCAATTATATTGAAGGCTATATCTTCTCTCTGCTCGCGGCCTCAGCCTATGGCACAAGCCCAATCTTGGTGCGCATGGCACTGGAGAATGTGAGCTGGCACGCGAGCATTGCCGGTGGCCTTGTGTCTTATGTGGCAGCTTCTGTTGTCGTGATCATTGCCATTCCACTTTTGGGAAAAGTGAAACACGTCACGGAGATTTCTGGCGAAGCGACAAAATGGTTTTGCTGGGCGGGCTTCTTTGTCGGCTTCTCACAATTGCTGCGCTATATCGCTCTGTCTTTCGCGCCTGTGTCTGTGGTGTCGCCCATTCAGCGCCTGTCGCTCGTCTTCCGATTGGTCTTCAGCTACATGCTGAACCGTGAATATGAGATTTTTAACTCGCGCATGGTGACGGGCACGCTTGTCTCACTGCTTGGTGCCGTCTGTCTCTCGATGTCGATTGATCAAGTGCATGATTTTCTTGATCTGCCGGTCTGGATGGCGCCGCTCTTCTCATGGTCTTGGCCGTGAGCGCTTCAGTCTTCACGGAAAGAGCGTGACAGCGAATCCGTCAAAGGCTGCATGAGATAAGTGAAGAGCGAGCGGTGCCCGGTGGTAATGGCCACTTCCACCGGCATGCCGGGATAAAGCTTGACATGGGGCGCGCGCGCCATTTCTTCCGGCGCCACTTCCACGATGGCTGTGTAATAAGACTGGCTCGTCTTCTCATCATTTTGCGCATCAGCTGAAATGCGCAAGACGCGGCCATTGAGGCTGGGTGTGGTGCGCGCCTTATAGGCGGTGAAACGCACATGGGCTTCGAGGTCTGGGCGCACGACATCAATATCGGTGGGCTGCAAGCGGGTTTCGATCAGCAATTTTTCGCCGCTCGGCACAAGATCCACCATGGCGCCACCGGGTGCAATCACGCCGCCTAGGGTGAAAGAGCGCACATTCATCGCCACACCATCAACAGGGGCCACCACATCGCGTCGCCCGCGCCGTGCGACAGATTTTTTCAGATTATCTTCGGTCTCATCCAATTTGGATTGCACCTCTTGCCGCTCTTCGGCCACTTGCTTGGCCAGCGCGGCGGTAACGGTGAGGATTTGCGCATCAGCTTCCGCGACTTGCTCACGCAAAGAAAAGACTTTGCCCTTGTCGGTCGCAATCTCTCCCTTCATAGCCTCCACCTGCCGCTCCAATCCCAAGACGCGGGGTTTGAGCCCATAGCCTTTGGCGAGCATGTTCTTGGCGTCAGACAGCTCTTCTTCGAGCAAAGGTTTTTGTGCTTCAAGTGAAGCCAGATGCGCCTGCGCTGCATCGATCTGCGCAACATATTGATCTTTCCGTCGCTGCCAGACGTCGATCTGCTTTTCAACATTGTCGCGCTGCTCATCAAAAATCTGGCGTTGCGCATTGAGGGCCGCAGGCATGCGTTCACTATTGGCCAGTGGCGCGGCACCAAGAGCTTTGGGATTTTGCGAAAGGCCTGCAAGTCGCCATTGGCGGGCGAGCAAAGTGTCATATTGGCTTTGCAATGTGTCGCGATCAGCATCTGCATCAATGGAATCAAGCCGGAAAAGCAAATCGCCCTTACGCACTTTCATGCCCTCGCGCGCGATAATCTCACGCAGGATGCCGCCTTCTGGATGCTGAATGACTTTGCGCGCTGTCTCCACCTTCACCGTGCCATTGCCAAGAGCAGCGCTGGCAATGGGTGCGAGCATCGACCAGATCAAAAAACCGCCAAAGAGAACGATGACGGCAAAAGCGCCGAGGCGGATCCAAATCTCGACTTCCGGCTCAGGCATGGCGAGAACCGATTGGCGCGGCGCTGGCAACAGCACCTCGTGCCAGAGGCGCAATTGATGGCGCAGACGTTGGCGGACAGTCTCGAGACCGAAGCTTGAAAGCGTGAGACGCGACATGAGCTAGCTGGCCTTGGCGAGAGAGGAATCATGGCGTTGCAGGCGCGCCAAAATGGCATCGCGAGGCCCATGCAAATGCAGGCGGCCATCATCCAAGACAGCAAGCTTGTCGACATGGCGCATCAGCGATGGGCGATGTGCGACCAGAATAATCGTCGTGCCCAGTTTTTTCATCCGATGAATGGTCTCGTTCAAAGCCTGATCGCCTTGCGCATCAAGATTGGAGTCAGGCTCATCGAGAATGAGTAATTTTGGATTTTTATAAATGGCACGCGCCAGTCCGATGCGCTGGCGCTGACCACCAGACAGCGGCAAGCCGCCAGCTGCCACGCGTGTTTCATAGCCATCAGGCAGACGTAAAATGAGATCATGCACACCCGCATGGCGTGCGGCTTCCAAAACTTTTTCTGAATCAGGCTCGTTGGACAGGCGTGCAATATTTTCTGAAATCGTACCGGGGAAGAGCTCGGCTTCTTGCGGCAAGTAGCCAATCTCGCTGCCAATATCATTGCGGTCCCACGCAAAGAGATCAGCGCCATCTAGGCGCACATGGCCCCGGCTTGGGCTCATGAGCCCGACAATCAATTTTGCCAATGTGGATTTGCCAGCGCCCGATGGCCCGATAATGGCCAGTGCTTCGCCGGGTTGCGCATCGAGATCAATATTGAGGAGCAGCGGCTTTTGTGAACCCTGCGGCGCATAGGAGAGATTTTCGACACGCAACACGCCTTGCGGGCGTAGCGCAGGCATCGAATGGTCATGCAATTTTCGACGCTGAAGCAATTTGCCGAGTGCCAACCAAGCGGCATGGGCTGAAGTAATTTGTTTCCAAGACGCCACGCCTGCTTCAACAGGTGCCAAAGCGCGGCTGAGAATGATGGAGGCCGCCGTCATGCCGCCTGCGGTCAATTGATGTTCGAGCACCAGCCAAGCGCCGGTTCCCAAAACGATGATTTGCAAAGCGTTGCGGAAGAACTTGGTTGCGGCTGTGATCAGCCCCATGCGGTCATTGGCGCCTTGCTGAATCGCCAGCGCTTCAAGATTGGTCCCATACCAGCGCCGCACGATGGATGAGATCATGCCAAGCCCATCGGCCATGCCGGCATGGGCAAAGGCTGTGCGTAGCAAGAGAGCATTGCCATTGGTCTTGTCTTGCGCACGCGCAAGGTCACGCGCGGTCATGATTTGCGAGAGCAGCGCCAAGCCCAACAAGACCAAAGTGGCGCAAAAGGTGATGATGCCAATGAGGGGATGCAACAGAAAACTGAGCGCCAGATAGATGGGAATCCACGGCGTATCCAATAGGGCGAGCAGGCCGGGGCCTGAAATGAATTGGCGAACACGGGCGAGATTTTGCAGCCCATCATCGGCGTTTTTGTCGCCAGCGACGCAGGATTCCAAGCCGCGCGAAAGAACCAGCGGCGAGAGAAAAGTCTCCACCCAAGTGCCCAGACGCACCAGAATGCGCGTGCGCACAAGCTCCAGAAATCCATAGATGCAGAGCAGGAAGAGCGCGAGCAGGGTGAGATAGACGAGTGTCGAGCCGCTTTGGCCCACTAAAACGCGGTCAAACACCTGCATCATGTAAACTGTGCCGGTCAGTACCAAGAGATTAATGCCTGCGCTGAACAGGCCAATCGCAATCAAGGTGCGCTTGGAACGCGCCAGCAAAGGTGACAAGGGATGAGGCGTCATGAAGGGTCCCGCTTGGCCTAGAAAGGCGAGAGCGTGACTTGGCGTGTGTTTGTGTTTGAAAGGCGGCGCTGAAGGCGCGCCTGTGAATCGCGTGAATAGTCAAAAAGAAGTGCAGAGCCGGACATATTGCCGGCTCATTCACAGGCGTCTTATGCAAACAGCTTAGCTTGCAAACAGCTTAGCTGCGTTTGCACTTATCCATGAATTTGCGACGGTCTGGCCCATGCATTTTCTTCGCATCGGCTTGTTTGGAGCAATCAAGCGATTTGGCTGTGCGCACAGGCGCGGCTTTGGTGGTTGCGGCGGGCATATTTTTCACCGCACCCGGTGCAGCTGTTTGCGCCATTGCAGGCGAAAAGCTGAAGAGGCTAAAGCAGGTGAGAAGAAGCGTGAGCTTGCGTGTCATGTCGGACTCCCATGGTGAAGCCCTGTTCAACGCAATGTGCAGCTTTTTGTTCAGCTGGATTTGGGGCGGTTCAATGGCTGTGCAGGCTTGTGAGCAAAGCGAGCAAGGTCAGGCTCGCGGCAAATGCAAAGTGCCAGACATGTTCCCTGATCATTGCCACGCGACGTCCCCGGATTGCATCCATCATCAGGGAACTTTAGCCAAAGCGGCGGCAGGAAGGCCCCGCCGCCGGGAGATGGTTTTTTCCTTCTTGAAGCGAAGAAGAGAAAAATCCTGCTGTCAGGGCGCCATGGCCTTGGCTGCCTTTTCAACGGCGGGTTTGGGCGTGGCATAGAGCTCTTTCAGAAGCCCGTTCACCTCATCGCCCGTCATAGGCGTGACTTCGACCTTCATTTTGTCAGCTTCGGCCAAAAATTCTGCATCCGTCATGGTGGCATCAAAGGCTTTGCGCAGAGCTGCGGCGCGATCTACAGGAATGCCGGGCGGGGCAAAGAATGGACGCGCCATATTTTGCGTGGCGACAATCAAACGAATGATCTGCAATTGCTCCGCATCTTTCGCCTTGTCGGTGATGAGCGGTACATTGGGCAGATCGGGGTGTTTCTCGACAGCATTCTGCACGATGATATTGATCGAGCCTTCATCAAGCCATTTGGTGTAGCGCGTTTTGATCGTCGAATAAGAGACGCCGCAATAGCCTTCCGTCTCGCCGCGCTCCATCGAGAGCGCCTGCTCATTCGTGCCCGGATAACCAGTGACGAGTTTGATCGGCGCATTGAAGAGATGGCGGATCATATTGGCGAAAGCATCGGGGTCCGCGCCCGTGGCTTGACCGGATGCGATGAATTCTTTCGTCATCATGTCATCCCAGTTTTTGACCTTGGCAGTCTTCCACGAAATGCAGGTGCTGATGTCTTTTGACACGCTGCCAATCGCGGTGAATTTGGTGCTGTCATACCGTTGCGATGTGAACAGAGGCTCAATCAAGGCAATGCGCGCCAATGTGCCGATGACAGAGCCATCTTTGGGCGCCACTGCATACAGATAGCCCGACGCCACAACGCTTCCGGAGCCCGGCATGTTTTGCACAATGGGTGCGGGATTGCCGGGGATATGGCGCGGCATATGGCGTGAGAGCAGGCGCGCGATGAGATCATAGCCGCCACCTGTCGGCACGCCGACGACAATGGTAAGGGGCTTTGACTTGTAGAAATCTTCCACCGTCTGCGCGAAAGCGCCGGCAGCTGCCATCCAGAAACACGAAAAAGCAGCCACGCCCGAGGCGAGCTTGTTCAGCCGAGCCATATCTATCCTCCCCCTCGCGGTCTTGCGCCGCCTGATCGCCCAAGTTGACCAGCCGCCAGCTTTGAAATCAAGGGCGACTAAGACGAAGGGTGGCTTTTGCCGGGTGCCCTCTTCTTGTTAGGCTTTGCCCATCCCGGCGCTGTGCGGTTCACGCCGGAGACAACAAAACTCTGGGGAGGATCCGCATGCTACGTCGTCAATTTTTGCGTTCGATTCCGCTTGCCGCTGCCGTTGGCCTGACCAGCGCCGCTCATGCCGCCGATGGCACTTTGCCGGTCGGCGAGCCCAAAATGAAGCGCTTTGATGATCAGCGCTGGGTCCTCGACAATATCATTCAAGCCAACGGCATTGATTGGGACCAAGGCCACACCAGCACATTGCTGCGTGCCTGCGGTCTCGCCATTCAGGACGATATGGCGACATGGCGCCAACGCGTGAAAAAATACGCTGACATTGTGCCGGCGATGGAAGCTTTGGCGCGCAAGCGCGAGGCGCTCGCCATGGAGCATGAAAAAGCCGAAGAAATGATTCCGGCACGCGACAATTATTATATTGCCGCCGCCTATTGGGCGACCGCCATGTGGGGCGTGGAAGAACACGGTCCGCGCCTGCGCCGTAACAATGACAAGAAGCTCGAAAATTACAAAAAATATATGGCGCTTGCCGATCACAAGATCGAATGGGTCGAGATTCCCTATCGCGGTAAAACATTGCCGGCGATTTTCCATCTGCCGCCAGGCTATCAGCCAGGACAGAAGCTGCCCGTCGTTGTGGCTGTTCCCGGCATGGATGGTTTTAAAGAGCGGTCTGTTTCGCTTTATGCCGATGGCTGGATGGAGCGCAAATATGCTGTGCTTGCCATTGAAGGCCCCGGCTATTGGGAAACGCCTCTGCGCGGCATTTTCGTTGATGTGAAGGGCTGGGCGGAAACCGGCAAAGAAGTCGTGAAATGGCTGCGCAACAGGCCTGAAATCGATATCAATCGTGTCGCAGCCACAGGATCGAGCTTCGGCTCATTCTTCTCGGCGGCGATGATTTCGGAAGAGCCGACGTTCAAAGCCTGCGCCGTGACTGGCACATGTTATGATCCCGGTGGTGTTGCCATTTTTGATGAAGCGTCGCCGACATTCAAAAAGCGTTTCATGTTCATGTCGGGCATTGTCGATGAGGCGGAGTTTGAAAAATTCCGCAAGACGATCGATTGGCATGGGTTTGCTGGCAAGATCAAAGCGCCGTTTCTGATTGCGGCGGGCGAGTCGGATGAATTATGTCCGCTCGAACATACGGAAGCATTCACCAAAGCTTTGGGTGGTCCCAAGCAACTCGTCATCTATCAAGACTCGCGCCACTCTTTGCGCGGACCGTCTGTGTCCAACGGGCCTGATCCACGAATCATGCAAGCTGAATGGATCACGCGACGCCTGTCGGGCAAGCCCTTGGAAAGCGAGCGTTGGTTTGTGGAAGCCAGCGGGCGCGTGCAGAAAACCAAGCTCGCTTAAGTCGAAGGATGAAAGGGGCCGGAATTTTCCGGCCCTTTTTTGATGAGCCTCAGCAAAAAGAATCATGGAACTGCGATTCTTTCCCCTTTCGCTCCAGCACCTTGCTGTTTACTCTCCAAGACGGATCGGGTGCCCCGGATGAAGCCGGGGTTAAACGGGAAGTCGGTTAGCGCCGCACTGCCCCCGCAACTGTGAAGCGGTCGGTTCTGGTCACTGGCGTGAAGCTGGGAAGGCCAGAACTATCTGCCGCCGAAGTCAGGATACCGGCCAGATCCTCGTTGAAACCCTACAAAACCGACGGCGGGTCGGTTGGAGGATCATATGTCCAAGCGTGCTTTGCGCGCCGCCCTTTTGGCCGGCGTCGTCTTGAATGTCCTGCCCTCTCTCGCACAGGACCAGGAACCCGAACTCGTCATCACACCCAATCGCGTCCCTATGTCGATCCAGCAGGTCGGCTCATCGGTGACGGTGATCATGCAAGATGAGATCGAGAAGCAGGGCGCGAAATCTTTGCGCGATGTGCTTGATGCACAGCCGGGCGTGAATGTGGTTGAGAGCGGTGGTCCAGGCGGCGCTGTCTCGGTCAATATGCGCGGCACCAATACCAATCACACCGCCGTTCTGGTAGACGGCGTTCGCGTGAATGATCCCACATCCGTGAGCGGCGATCTCGATCTGTCGATTGTGCCCGTGCAGATGATTGAGCGCGTTGAAATCGTGCGCGGTCCGCAGTCGGCACTTTATGGGTCAGATGCCATTGGTGGCGTCATCAACATCATCACCAAAAAGGGCGAGAAAGGCCCGCCGCGCTGGACCTATCGCGCAGAGGGCGGCAGTTACGGGACATTTTCGAACAAATTGTCAGTGTCCGGCGCCACCGAAGACACGACCTATAGTCTGGGTCTCAATCAATACCATACGGATGGTTTCCAGCGTTTTGGCTATCGGGTCGGGCGCTTGGCTTATTTGAATCCTAATGGCGTTGATCCGATGACACGCTATGGCGGATCGGGCAAAATATCAAAAAAGGTCAATGATTGGCTGACGCTTGAAACGGGCTTCCATGTTTCGCGCGAACGCTTGCAATATGATTCAGGCCCTATGAGCGAAGATCCGCTGGCGCCCAATCCGCAGCTTGGTTTGCTGGCGAGCGCCTATCAGAAAGCCATTGCAGAGAACGGTCCTTTTCGCACCACGCTGACAACTTTTGAGACAAAGATTTCGCGCGATCTGAAACTCTATACAAAAGACACGACTTCGGGTTTTGGCGATACCAATGATCGCTTCGTCTATAGCGGCCGGCGTTTGGGCGCTGAGTTGCAGGAAGATGTGAAACTTGGTGCCTATGGCACTGTGACGGCAGGCTTGCGTTATGAAACAGAGCGCGCTGCTGGTGTTGAATATGGGGCAGATTATGACAAGCGCCAGAATACGCGCTCAGCTTTTCTGCTGCATAAGATCAGTCTGTTTGAAAAATTGCATCTATCCACCGGTGGACGTGTAGATGATGTGTCTGGCTCGGGAACCTTCGCCACTTATCGTGTGACGGCGGCTTATGATGTGACGCAGACCACGCGGCTTCGCGCATCCTACGGGACAGGCGCTAAAGCGCCGTCGCTCTATCAGCTCTTTGTGCCGATTTATAACAATCCAGACCTCAAGGCCGAAAAGTCGAGCGGATATGATGTTGGGATTGAGCAATCCTTCCATGATGGTGACGGCCGCGCCAGCGTGAGTTATTTCAGCAATCGCATCGAAAATCTGATCGTCGGCGATGCCTCGACTTGGATTCCGTATAATGTTGCGCAAGCGACAACATCGGGCCTTGAGACTGCTCTGAGCTATAATCTGGTTCCAAGCTGGGCCAAGCTGAAGATGGCTTACACGCTTCTTGAAACGCGTGATGAAGCCACTGGCCTTCGTCTGTTGCGGCGACCGCGCCACGCGGCGCGTTTCTCGTTCGCCATGACGCCGATGAAAGATCTCACAATTGAACCGATCCTGCGTTACATCGGCGAGCGAAGTGATAAATATTCGGCGATTGGGGTCTCTGGCCAATCCGTCGTTCTGAAGGCCTATGCGCGCGTCGACGTTGTGGCTGATTATAAAGTCAATGATCGCCTGTCCCTGTTTGCGCGCGGTGAGAATCTCACCAACGCCAAATATGAGGAAGTTTACAATTACGGGACAGCGGGCCGCTCGGCCTATGCTGGCCTGCAAATAACCTGGTAAGGCCTGTGGGTTCGCTCCCGCGGGCCCCCTTGCCACGATTGTCTGGCATGGACCGGGGTTTCCCAGTCAGCTAGATTGGACGTAATAGGGATTGGGCCGAACTGACCGGTTCGCCCCCCCCCCGGACTTTGAAAGGATTTTTGGCGTGGAAATCAGGCTGACAACCATCCTGGGCATGATCGTCTTTGCGGCTTTGACCCGCCTTCTGCCCCATCCGCCGAATGCGACGGCTGTTTCGGCCATGGCGCTGTTTGCTGGCGCGCAGATTGCTGATCGTCGTCTGGCCTTTTTTGTGCCGCTGGCTGCGCTCTTCGCCACCGATCTGGTGCTGGGCCTGCACACAGGCATGCTCTTCGTCTATGCCTGCACGGCCGCCATGGTTCTAGTCGGTCAGGCGTTGGGCTCGCGCCCGCAGCTGATGAAACTGGCGGGCGCCTCGCTTGCTGGTTCTCTTCTCTTCTTCGTCGTCACCAATTTTGGCGTTTTCTTGCTGGATGGTCTCTATGACAAGAGCCTTGCTGGCCTGGCCGAGTGCTATGTGCTCGCCATTCCCTTCTTCCAGAACGGGCTGCTCGGCGATCTCTTCTTCACAGCCGCACTCTTTGGTGGCTTTGAGCTTCTGCGCCGCCGCGTGCCGGCCTTGTCGCTCGCGCAATAAGCTCTCTCATCGAGACAAAAGAAAAGGCGGCCCGCGGGCCGCCTTTTTTGTTTGAGCTTTGTGACTGTCTTAGCGACGCGTGATTGTGTCGAGCTTGGCAGCCATGCCGCGAATGATGACTTCCCAATCCTTGCCGAAACGCTGCGCCAGACGATCGGTTGCCGTGTCGACAATCTGGTCGGCGCTGCGAACGGGGATCGACTTTTCAGCTGATGCCATGCGGGCTGCATAGATCAGGCCTGCATCATTGATTGCAGCGGAAATATTTTCCGTATCAGCCACCAGTTTGGTGAGCTGGCGATTTTGCAATTGAGCCAGCTTCACTTGCTCTTGCGCCACACCAGCAATGGTCGGGACATAAATGCCAACCATCAAAAAGGTGAAAGCAATGGTGAGATAGGCCAGAGCCTTTGCGCCCTGCTGCACCATGGTGATCGTTGCACCCGAATCCGTCTTTTGTTGTTCGCTCATGATTTTTACGTCCTTACTTTTTCAAAAATTCGCGGCAGAGGCTCTCGATTTTGGCGGGTGCCTTTGCAATCTCATCGGCTTTGGCTGCCGGATATTTGCCGATCTCGTCACGGCAAGCGTCATAGCTTTCCTGGAAAGCGCGGCGTTCAGTTGAGGAAACCGAGACCACTTTTTGCAGACGCAATTCTTCGTAATTTTCAGCTGTCTCTTTTTCGATCCGCGCAGCGAGTTTGCCGCGGAATTCATTATGGCCTGAGGCATTCACCCAGCATGTGCTGCGTGTTTGCTCGGTGAAATTATCAAGCGCACCTTCAGGCGCGGTCACCGCACAGAGCTTCACCTGCTGGCTCACAAGATCAGCAATCGGCATCAGCTGATCGCAGCCGAGCACCGATTGCGCCGAGAAAGGTGACGCAACAATGGCGACAATCTTTCCATCACGCTTGCGGAAAGGGCTGGCAAAGAAAGCTGCCTCGCGCGCTTGAATGGCAGCGCAGGCTTTGTCTTTCTTCACTTCATTTTCTTTGATCCATTCCGTTGCCAGATTGGTCCAGCCCCAAACAAGGCGCCCTGACGCATAAGGCGCATTGTTCACCGCGGCCCAAATGAGTGCGAGTGCGTCTTCACGGCGGTTTTGGCTCAATTCATAAATGCCCAGTTCAACGCGGCAGGAGCGTTGAATGAGATCATTCTTTGTCTGGCGCAGAAGCGTGAAAGCGGCAAATTGTGCCTCTTGCGTGCGAATGGCGCTGCCGCACGGGCTATCCACCAATTTGGCTTCGTCTTCATCTAGGTCCTGCTTTTGCGGCGGCAGGAACGCGATTTCCTCTGGCTTACGTCCAGCCTTATAGGCGGCCACCAGATCGCGTTTGAAGGCCGCATAATCGGCGGCTTCGCCTTCGCGCTTCTTGGCGTCCTCGGCACGCTTGGCAGCTGCTTCGCGCGCCGCCTCGGCTTCGGCTTTCATTTGCTCGGCTTTGAGGCGCGCGGTTTCTTCAGCGCGGGCTTTATCTTCGGCTTCTTTGGCGCGGCGTGAGGCCGATTCATCTGCCAAAGTCGTCACGCTCACGCCTTTGGAGCGCAGAAATGTGCCGACGATCTCAATGCTCTTTTCCGTATTGTCGCGGATACAAGCCACATTGGCATTGCAGGCTTCGCGCGCCTTGTTGCGAGCTGCCAATTGTTTGGCAATGTCGCCCTTTGGATCCATCGGCTTGGCGCGTGTCCACAGGTCTGCATATTCGCGATCATAGCGCGACAGATCATAGGAATTGCAGATCGCCAATTCGACAGGACGCTTGCCTTTCTCGCAAGAGAAGCTGGGCGTCACGACGCGCGTGCGATCACCGCCCGCGGCTTGTTGTTCGCGCCAACGATTGGCTGCATCGGTGCGCTGAAATGTGCCGATCTCGGGCTTGCGGCCTGCGAATGTATCGGTGATCGCAGTCTCAAGATCGATCTCAACAAAATTGCCGCGTGGATCAAGGCGGGCAAAGCCCTGTCGGCAGCGCGAGACATAGGTTGCGCCACCCGCGGCGGAGACCGTGCATTCCACATCGGGGTTCAAATCACGTGCTGTGATTTGCATGCAGGTGTTTTGCAAATTCTGCAAACGCTGATCGCTGGGTGCAATGCCCTGCTGAATGAGGCGGTTGATGTCATTGCCACTGCGCTGCAAGCCGACGTTGAGGCAATAGCGTTCAACGGGCGTCAGCGACTGCCATTCCTTGCGTGCATTTTCTTGCGCGGCCGCCTGCATCACACCGCCGATAATATTGCCGAGCGGAATGGGCTGGGCTTGCACGCTCTGCGAAGAGGCGAGACCAAAGGCGAGAAGAGCCGCAAGAAAAGCAAAGGCGCGCATGGTGACCGCTCACATGTGTCGAATGATGAGCGGCACAATCCTCTATTCTCCAGTAAGGTCTAGTAAAATTTGCGCCCATTTTAGGTCTCAACCCAAGGCTTGGTGCGCTCTTTCTGGTGTGTCGATAAAGCTCAAAGCAGAACTCTTTCAGCGGCAAGGAGATGGCTTGAAGCGACGGTCCCGCGGGCGCTGATCACAATCTTGTTGCGCACGACACGCAGTGACAGGTGATTGAGAAACACTGGTGCCGCTTGAGGGATTCGAACCCCCGACCCCCTCATTACGAATGAGGTGCTCTACCAGCTGAGCTAAAGCGGCATCTTTTCGGCTTGGGACGTATCCCTCGCGAAGCCCCGTCCTCATAGCGAAGGGGCTTTCGCTTGGCAAGGCGGGCCTCCCCCTTTCAGGAGAAACGCCGCTCCGTCTCGTCTTTCTCATCCGCCCCGGGGCCGGGGTCATCCGGGACTGCGGGCATGGGGTAAAGAGCTTGGCTGGCCAAGGGCTTGGGGCGTGGCGGCACAGGCGCATCCGCGCTTGCGGGTTCGGCCTCTGCGGTGATCACCGGCAGGCCTTCCAGCGCGATATTCTCAACCGCACCTGTCAAACGTTCCTGCGGCACATCCCAGCGAAAGGCGTCGAGCTTGCCTGTTACGGGCGAGGCGGGCTCCCACCGGTCCGATATCATCCCATCGGCGATCCAGGCGGCATCGCGCGGCGCACGTGCAGCGCGTGCCAGCCATTCACGCACTGGCCCGCTTTGCGCGCCATGTTCCATTTGTTCGAGATCCGCCATCAGCAGGCAGAGCCGCCGCGAGGGCCGCTCTTCTGTGATGAGCAGCGGCCCGAGTGCGGCGCGTGCTTTGTCGAAATGGCGTGCATCCATGGCCGCGCGCGCCAAGGCCAGCGCGCTTTCGGCATCTTGTGGCATGAGATCGGCCAGGCGTTGCGCGCGCTCATAGCGCTCTTGCGCGGCATCGCCTGCGCGCAAATGCACATAAGTCTCGGCAAGTTCGGGATGCGGTGTGATGCGCCAGACAGATTCGACGAGGCGCGAGGCCTTGCGCAGATCACCGCGTCGCGCCAGCAATTGCGCAGCGAGAATATGGGCCGGCACAAGAGAGGGCGCCAGTTTCGCCGCTTCCCGCGCATCGCGCAAAGCTTGATCGGGGTGGCTGTCGGCCTGATCGCGTGCTTGTGCTGTCAAGAGAACAGCGCGCTGCCGCTCTGCCGCATCGCTTTCGGTGAGTTTGTGTTTGCGATTGGCTTCGACAATGTCGAGAGCGGGCGCCCATTCGGCGCGGCGCACATGCCAATCGAGCAAAGCCTCGCCCGCCCAGGTGAGTGGTGCGATGGCTTGCGCCTGCGCGGCATAGAGATGGGCGCTGTCGGCATCACCACGCCGCAAAGCTTCGGCGTGAAGACCGCGCAGGCCGAGCAGCCTCGTCTGCGGATCTTCTACCATTTGCGCGAAAGTTTTTTCAGACAGTGCGCGATCACCTTCGAGCTGCGCCGTTTGCGCGCGCAGAAGCAAGGTCAGCGGATCTTGCCCGATCAGCTTTTCAGCCTCGCGCGTTGCGCGCGCTGCATAGCGCATGTCGCCAGCGGCGGCGGCAATCATGCCGCGCGTCAATGCTTGATAGCCCTTGTTGCGACGGCGCACACGCGTTGTGAGTGCAATGAAAGAGGGTAGGCGCAGGACAAAGCGAAGGATTGACCAGAGAATGAGAAAGGCAATGCAGGTGGCCAAAACAGCCGCTATGCCCACCAGCACAGACGTTTCTATCTGATAGCCTTGCCACGTGATGCTGATCTCGCCGGGACGATCGGCCAGCCATGACAGGCCAACCGCGACGGCTGCGAGAAGGGCGAGAAAGAGAATGAGGCGGAGCATCCGCTTATTTCTCCGCGATCATGTTGATCGCTTGCGCGATGATGTTGCGCGCCGCAGCATCTGCTTGCGCACGGGCTTTGGCCTGCGTCGCCCATGCGCGTGCAACTTCTTGCACGGGCGCAGGCAGCTTTTCAAAAAGTGTGACGGCGGCCTCAATCTCCTGACGTTGCAGATGCGCTTCCATGCGCGAGATGAGCGCGGGCGCATTATTTTGTGTGCTGTCGCCTGCGGGGCGGATGCGCACCAGGCTTGCAGCCGAGCGGCTCAGGCGATCCATGAAATCCTCGTCCTCTTGCGCAGGATGCGCGACACGCAACATGGCTGATGTGAGAGACGAGAAATCTTGCGCCAATTTTTGTGCGATGGGCGCGCCTTGTGCGAGTGGCTTCAAGGCGTCGAGACTTTTGGTGTCAGCGCCGATTTTTTCCAGTGCCGCCATCTCGCGGGCAAAAGCCTCGCCGCGTTGCAGCTTTTGCTGCAAGCTTGTCGCGACAACAGCCATGGCGGGGCCGTTATGGGTTGAGGCTGCTGCCGTCTTCGCAACAGATGCGACATCGCTTTCGATTTTGTTCAACCGCGCATCGTCATTGGGCGCAACTGGGCGCTGTTCCAAGGCGCTGATGCGTTTCTCTACCGAGGAGAGATCGGCTGGCTCAGAACCTTGCGCAACAGGTTTGCGCAAAGCCTCTTCAGCCAATTGCGCAGCGCGTGCGGCTTCGGCTGCAATGCGATCAGCTTTTGTGTCGACTGAAGCCAGGCGTGCGGCCAGCGGCGCTGTGTCGGGAATATTGGGCGCAGGCTTGTTTTCAAGCGCGCCCACGCGGCGCTCTAAACGATCAAGCCGTTGCGCGAGGGCAGCGGATGCTTCGCTGCTGGTGGCAGTGTCGCGCGTGTTAAATGCAAACCACAGGCTTGTTCCTGCTCCCGCGAGGGCGAGCAGAGAAATAGCCAGCGAAATTCCGCTGCCGCGCGGGCGTGCGGGTTTGGCATCGGCCGTCTCATTGGCTTGCGCTTCAATGATTGGCGGTTCGCGGCGGCGCCCGCGGTTGGACGCAGTCTCTTCCGCGCCCGCCCTGTCGCTGTCTTCGCTCATCTCGACTCCGCCGCCCCTCACGCTTGCAAATCGCGCTGACAGTCTAGGCGATCAGCACCCCTTTTGGGAATCGCCTGCGGCTCTGCTTGGTTCCCTTTAAGCGCGGGCCGTGATGGCCTGGGCCAGAGCCAGCGTGCGCTTGGCCATTTCGGCATGGAGCAGTTCAACCATTTTGCCCTCAAGCGAAATGGCGCCCTTACCCTTGTTCTCGGGCAAGTTGAAAGCGGCGATCACTTTGGTCGCCCATTCCACTTCGGCTGCGGGCGGGGCGAAAATCTCGTTGGCGACTGGAATCTGGTTGGGATGGATCACGGTTTTGCCGTCCATGCCCAGATCACGGCCCTGTTCACATTCCGCGCGCAGGCCCTCCAGATCAGCGAGCTGGTTATAGACGCCGTCCAATAGGTCGATGCCATAGGCACGCGCCGCCAAGACGCATTGGGAGAGCCAGGCCAGCATGGGAGCGCGGCCAGGCACCATGCGGGCGCGGGTTTCCTTGGCAATATCATTCGTGCCCATGATGAAGACCGCCAGCCGCGAGGCGGGGTCAGCGGCGGTGCGGGCAATGGCATCGACATTGAGAATGCCGGCGGGTGTCTCGATCATCGCCCAGATGCGGGTATGGGCGGGGGCGCCCGCCTCATTCAGCGCATGGGCAGCCAGCGTAATGTCGCCGGGGTGCGAAACTTTCGGCAGAAGAATCGCGTCCGGCCCCACGGCGGCTGCGGCCACCAAATCGGCCTTGCCCCAATCGGTCTCCAGCCCATTGGTGCGAATGACGACTTCGCGGGTGCCAAAACCGCCTTCCTTCACAGCCCCGCAGACCTGCGCGCGGGCGAGCTCTTTCTGCTCGGGGGCGACCGAATCCTCCAGATCGAGGAGAATCGCATCCGCGGGCAGGGTGCGGGCCTTTTCCAGCGCGCGCGCGTTGGAGCCGGGCATATAGAGGGCGCTGCGGCGAGGACGGATCATGGCGGGGGCCTCCGAAGGTGTCATTGCGGTGCACCATAAACGGGGACAGTTTGTCTGACCATGCGTCCTTGGTCCGGTGTTGCCTCGACCTTGGGCTCTCCGAGGTTTACGACAGCGCCAGTCCAAATCTTTGATTCTGGCAAGAAAGCCCTGCGACCATGACCAGCGCGACCCAGAAAAGCCATCCCTTCCCGACCCCTTTGGTCGAGGGTTACGAGGCCTTTGTCTCCGGCCGTTTTTCTAGCGAACAGGCGCGCTATCGCGAATTGGCGGAGCGGGGCCAGAAGCCGCGCATTATGATGATCGGTTGCTGCGATTCACGTGTCGCACCGGAGGTCATTTTCGATGCCGGTCCGGGCGAGATTTTTGTCGTGCGCAATGTTGCCAATCTCGTACCGCCCTATGCGCCTGATGATGATTATCACGGCACATCAGCGGCGCTTGAATTTGGCGTCATGGCTTTGCGCGTCGAGCACATTGTGGTCATGGGCCATGCGCAATGTGGCGGTGTGCGCGCCTTTGCCGAATTTCAAGCCGATCCGTTTCACGCACCTTTGTCGCCGGGTGATTTTATCGGCAGCTGGATTCGTCTGATGGGTCCATCAGCTGAGAAATTGGGTCCCGCGCCTGTGCCCGCAGGCCCCGAATATCTTGAGCAGCTCGCGCTCGAATCGATCAAGCAAAGCATGGCCAATCTGCGCACCTTCCCCTGCATTCGCACATTGGAAGAGCGTGGCAAGCTGAAAGTGCATGGCGCTTATTTCGGTGTCATGGATGGACGCTTGCTGGTCTATGATGGCGAAGCGGACGGTTTTGTGCCGATTGCCAAAGAGCTGCATGCCGCAGCGCTTTCGACGCCGCGCTTTTAAATCTCACGCTGCTTTTGATTTCTCGCGAACAGGCGGCGTGAAGGCGCGGATGAGTGCGATGAGTTCCGGCTCGCGCACAAGCCCGGCCGCTTCGTCCAGAGGAAACCAATGCGTGACGCGTTGCTCGCGTTCGGGCCAGCTTTTGAGCTGTTTTTCTACTTGTAGCGGAAAGACATCGACGCGACAGAGCTGGGCAGCACCATCGCGCATATTTTTCACATAGTGAAAATGGCCAATCGGATCTTTGAGGATTTTGCCGAGCAGGCCTGCTTCTTCCTTAGCTTCTTGTGCAGCAGCGGCATGGGGCTTTCGCCCTTTCATCGGCCAGCCCTTGGGGATCACCCAGCGCTTTGTTTCGCGCGAGGAGATCAGCAAAATCTCGAGGCCCTTTTTACCGCGCCGCCATGGCAAGGCGGCAATTTGGCTGCGGGGTTCTGTGGGCTGCGGCGAGGGCGCTTCGTTGAGCGGCTGCAATTCTTGTCGTGACTCCCCGAGGCTATTTCACGAAGACATAAATATCGACTTGCAAGGATGTGTCATCCGCCGACGTCACGTCATTGAGATATTGCTCAATGAACATGGGTTTGGCTTCAATGCCTTTTTCATCCAGATAGGCGGTGATCGCCTCATAGGTGGAATCAATGTCATCGTAAGCGCTGCGATGTTCGAATTTCATCGTCTTGCCGGTCGGTGTTTCGCCGAGCTTGATGGGCGCCGGGAAAGACGGGGTCGCGGCGGGCGCGGCCTCCAGCGGGATCATCGCCTGGAATTTGAAACCCTGATCATCCGTATCGACAAAGACCGCGAGCGGGCGACCGCTCGGCTTCAGGTTGGCGCGGTCCATGGCGGTGCGCAGATCGGCAAAGGCTTTGTTGAGTTTGGCAAAGCCCTCTTCCCATTCAGCCGAGCCAGCCAGCACCAGAGCGGGCCGTGCGGTCAGTTCAATTGCCTGTCCGGTGGAGGCATCGCCGACCGAGCGGCCGTCATTGACCTGCGCAAAAGCGGGGGCCGTCAGCGCCATCATCAAACCGACACAGGCGGCGCGGGCGAGGGAAGAAAGGGTGAGAAGGGGCATGGGTCCGGCTCCAGATCCGGCAAATCACTTTGATCAATCTCCATATGAGGCGAAGAGGCCCCGCCTGCCAAGGAGATAAAACCATTTGGAACGGTTTCGTGACGTGCATTGGCATTTCAGTAACGCTTGAGATGGCGTGGCGGTTCACCCCTACCGTTGCGTCTCTGGCCGTGATCGCAATTTGCGCCTATAAGCGCGTCAATCTGACAATCCTCGAGGCAAGATGAGCGCGCTCGCAGGCCGGCCCTTTTTCAAGATGAATGGGCTCGGCAATGAAATCATCGTTCTGGATCTGCGTGGCACGGCGCTTGTCGTGACGCCCGAAGAGGCGCGTGCGATTCACCGCGCGCCGCGCCTCGCCTATGACCAGCTCATGGTGCTGCATGATCCGGTCAGCCCCGGCACGGAAGCTTTCGTGCGCATTCTCAATAATGACGGCAGCGAGTCGGGTGCTTGCGGCAATGGCACGCGCTGCGTGGCTTGGGTGCTGATGCAAAATGATCCGCGCGCGGTGATTTTTGTCGAGACCATCCGCGGAAAACTCGAATGCCGCCGCGAAGGTGTTTGGGATTTCACCGTCGATATGGGCGCGCCCTTGTTGGAGGCGTCTCAAATCCCGCTGTCCGACACGCAAGCCGATACGCGCAAGGTCACGCTGGATTTCGACATGCCGGCTTTGGCTCAATTTTCGGCTGTGAACATGGGCAACCCCCATGCGATCTTCTTTGTCGATGACGTGCAGGCCCATGCGCTGGACGTGAATGGCGTGCGGCTCGAGCATCATCCGATGTTTCCCGAGCGCGCCAATATTTCACTCGCGAATGTGATGTCGCGCGATCATGTGATGTTGAAAGTCTGGGAGCGCGGTGTGGGGCTCACACAGGCCTGCGGCTCGGCCGCTTGCGCCACAGCGGTCGCGGCTGCGCGTCTGGGTCTGACAGAACGCAAGGTCAGGATCACTCTGCCGGGCGGCGATCTTTTCATTGATTGGCGCCAAGTCGATAATCATGTGTTGATGCGTGGTCCTGTTGAACTAGAATTCCAGGATCATTTCGCAGCTTCGATTTTCTGAAAGCCGCAAGCGTGAGCAAGGTCGACGTCGTCACTTTTGGTTGTCGCCTCAATGCGGTGGAATCAGAAGCTGTGCGCCGCGCCGCCGAAGCCGCTAGTGATGTCCCGACGATTGTTTTCAACACATGCGCGGTGACAGAAGAGGCCGTGCGCCAAGCGCGTCAAGCCATTCGCCGCGCCGGGCGCGAACAGCCCGATGCGCGCCTCATTGTGACGGGCTGCGCGGCGCAAATTGATCCGGAAAAATTTTCATCCATGCCGGAAGTGACAGCAGTCATTGGCAATGCTGATAAAGCCAAGCCCGATGTCTGGCGCAATCTCGCGCAAGAGGGTGTTGCGACGGTCAATGATATTTTTGCGCTGGATGAAACCGCCCATCACTTTGTGGCGGGCGCAGTGGATTCTATAGAAGGCCATACGCGTGCTTTTGTCGAAGTGCAGAATGGCTGCGATCATCGCTGCACTTTTTGCATCATTCCCTTTGGGCGCGGCAATTCACGCTCGGCGCCCGCGGGTGATGTGGTCGCGCAAATCCGAAAACTCTGCGCCAATGGCTATCGCGAAGCTGTGCTCACCGGCGTTGATATTACCTCATGGGGTCATGATCTGCCGGGCGCGCCTTCTTTCGGCTGGCTGGTGAAACAAATTCTCAAAGCCGTACCCGAACTGGACCGGCTGCGTGTCTCTTCTATCGATTGCATCGAGGCCGATGAGCATCTCTTTGAGGTGATCGGCAACGAGCCGCGCTTCATGCCCCATCTGCATCTCTCATTGCAGTCGGGCGATGATCTGATTTTGAAACGCATGAAGCGCCGCCATGCGCGCGCCGATGCGGTGGCCTTTTGCCAGCAAGTGCGCGCCCTTCGCCCCGATATGGTCTTTGGCGCTGACTTCATCGCAGGTTTTCCGACCGAAACCGATGAGATGTTTGCCGCCACCCTCGCCATGGTCGAGGATTGCGGGCTCACCCATTTGCATGTCTTTCCCTATTCGCCGCGCCCCGGCACGCCAGCCGCGCGCATGCCGCAAGTGGCAGGCCCGCTCATCAAGGCCCGCGCCAAAGCTTTGCGCGAAAAGGGTGAAGCCGCTTTGCGCGCCCATCTTAAGGCGCAGGTGGGGCGGACCATTTCTGTTCTGACCGAACGGGGCGGCACAGGCCGTGCGCAAGATTTTACGCCCGTGGCCACACCGGATCGGCCTGCTGGCGAGATGTTCGAGGCGCGTGTGGCGGGCCATGATGGCGCAAGATTGTTTCTCGCGGATAAGTGACCCCAAGGCGGGCCATGCGCCAGAGGTCGTGCTTGCGGCCTTTGTCTAAGGCACTAGCATCCTCCTCCAACGATGCCGCCCCTTGGCGGGTCGAAGAATGGTTTGGAGGAACGTATGAAGTTTCGCAGCCTTTTGGCTCTCGCCTGTGGTCTCGTCGCGGCTGCGCCCGCTCTCGCCCAGGATTATCCGTCAAAGCCCATCACGATCATCGTGCCTTTCGCAGCCGGTGGCCCGACCGATGTGGCGGCACGCATTTATGGCGAATATTTTTCGCGCCAGCTCGGTCAGCAATTGGTGATTGAGAATGTCGCGGGTGCTGGTGGCACAACAGGTGCCGTGCGTGCGGCGCGTTCCACGCCCGATGGCTATACGCTCTTCGTACATAATGTGGCGCCCCATGTCGCGGGTCCAGCACTTTATCCATCCACGCAATATGATCCGGTGAAGAATTTCGAACCGATTGGCACGCTTGCTTTTGCGGCGCATTACATTGTGACGCGCAAGAATTTTCCGGCCAATGATCTGAAAGAATTCATCGCTTATGCCAAAGCCAATCCGGGCAAGCTGAATTATGGATCGGCGGGTGCGGGCTCGGCTACGCATCTGGCTTGTGTGTTGTTTGGTCAGCAGACGGGCACAGACATTGTCCACGTGCCTTATCGCGGCACGGGCCCGGCGTTGAATGATCTGGTCGCAGGCACACTCGATTTCATGTGCGATCAAGGCCTCAATATGATGGGTCAATATAAGGGTGGCACGGTGAAAGTTCTCGCTGTGGCACAAGGCACGCGCTTCACCGGCTTGCCGGAAATCCCGACCTCTGCGGAAGCGGGTCTACCGGGTTTTGAAGTCACCGCAGCCACCGCCATGTATGCGCCTGCCGGTCTGCCAGCAGCCGTGCGCACGAAACTCGTGAACACAATGGCCGCAGCTTATAAGGATGCGGAATTGCGCAAGCGCATCGAAGATCTCGCCTCCGAAATGCCGGCCGCGGGTCAGAATACGCCTGAGGCTCTGGGCGCTTTCACGCAAAAAGAAGCTGCGCGTTGGACCGACGCGATCAAGAAGGGCAATATCAAGGCCCAGTAATAACCGCCGTCATTGCGAGCCGCAGGCGAAGCAAACCAGAAGGCCTCACGTGTCGCCACTGGGTTGCTTCGCTTCGCTCGCAATGACGGGTCTATCTCCACTCGCACAGCCCCAATAATTCTTTCATATGATCGGGCACGGGCGCTGTTGCTTCCACAGGCGGCTTGTTGTTCGACAGCGGCAGGCTGATGTGGCGGGCGTGCAAATGCAAGGGCAGTACGCTGTCGCGGCCCGAACTTCCGTAAATCGGATCACCCACAATCGGCCAGCCGACGGATGACGAGTGAACACGCAATTGATGCGTGCGCCCCGTCAGCGGATTGAATTCAATCCACGCGATCTTCTTGCCCTCATATTCGCCGCGCCCCATCACGCGCCAGCGTGTCTTGGAGGGCTGCCCCGCGAGCGGATCGACCTTCATCCACCATCCGCGGCCCGCATCAAGGCGGCCGAGCGGCAGATCGATGAGCCCTTCCTCTTCGGCGGGGCCACCTTCCACCACCGCCCAATAGGTTTTGCCGACCTTGCCCTGTTTGAACAGATTGCCGACCGTCTCCAGCGCCTTGCGGTGACGGCCCAGCACCAGACAGCCGGATGTATCGCGGTCAAGCCGGTGGCCGAGAGCTGGCAGGCGTGGCAGGCCAAAGCGCAGCGTGTCGAACCAATCCTCAAGGCTTGGTCCCCCCTTGGGGCCACGATGGACGGCAATGCCGGCGGGCTTGTCGATGATGAGGATCAGCCCGTCGCGATAGATGAGGCGGGCAAGGATCTCGTCTGGTGTCACCGTTCTTCTCTTCCGGTCTGCGCGCGAAAAGGCTATTGCGGTGGCCAATGGACAGGCGCCGCATGTGAGCAGCGCTTCACTGGCACATTCGGGACCTGATGGCGAGCGACGAGAACGACCCCACCAAGGCAAACAAGCCCGGCTTTTTCGGCCGGCTCTTTGGCCGTGGCGAAGAGGCACCCGCACCCGCTGAGGCGCCTGCGCCGAAAAAGAGCTGGTGGGAGCGACTTTCTTCAGGCCTGTCGCGCTCATCCTCGGCCATTGGTCAGGGCATCGCCGATATTTTCACCAAACGGCGGCTCGATGCCGCCATGCTGGATGATCTCGAGGATATTCTCATCCAGGCGGATCTCGGCGTCACCATGGCAACCCGCATCCGCGAGGCGGTGAGCAAAGGCCGCTTCGACAAGGACATTGAGCCCGGCGAAGTGAAGCAAGTGCTGGCCGATGAAATCGAAAGCGTGCTGGCACCTGTTGCCAAGCCGATCGAGATTGATGGCGCACAAAAGCCCTTCATCATTTTGGTGGTTGGTGTGAATGGCTCAGGCAAGACAACAACCATCGGCAAGCTCGCCACCAATTTCACGCGTGAAGGCAAGAAAGTTGTGCTCGCGGCCGGCGATACATTCCGCGCCGCCGCTATTGAGCAATTGCAAATCTGGGGCGCGCGCACGGGCTCTGAAGTGGTTGCGCGTCCGCAAGGCGCCGATGCTGCGGGCCTTGCCTTTGATGCGATCAATCAAGCGCGCGAAGCACAAGCCGATATTCTCTTGATGGATACTGCCGGGCGTTTGCAGAATCGCACCGAACTCATGGCCGAACTCGAAAAAGTCGTGCGCGTGATGAAGAAGGTCGATGAGTCTGCGCCCCACGCCGTGCTTCTCGTGCTGGATGCAACCGTTGGCCAGAATGCTTTGTCGCAGGTCGAGATTTTTGGCAAAGTCGCAGGCGTCACAGGTTTGGTGATGACCAAATTGGATGGCACGGCGCGCGGCGGTATTCTTGTCGCCATTGCCGAAAAATTCAAATTGCCCGTGCATTATATTGGCGTGGGCGAACAGGCCGATGATCTCGAACATTTTACGGCGCGCGAATTTGCCCGCGCCATTGCAGGCCTGGACGCCTGATCAGGAATTCAAATGAACGACACGCCCGAAACACAGCCTTTGCCGACCATGGTGCGTCGTCGCGCGCAAAATCCCATGCTGAAACTCGTGCTGGAAATGGGACCGCTGGTTCTGTTTCTCGTCACCAATTTCAAATTTGGCATTATGACAGCGACCGCCGTTCTGATGGCGGGTGTGGTCGTCTCTCTGATCGCCTCCTGGTTTTTGACGCGCCATCTGCCCGTCATGCCGATGGTGACAGCTGTCGCTGTGCTCTTCTTCGGCGCGCTGACGCTTTATTTTCAGGATTCGACCTTCATTAAACTCAAGCCGACGATTGTGAATGTCATTTTCGGCTCGGCATTGCTCGGCGCTTTGTTCTTCAAAAAGCTGCTTCTGCCGATTGTGCTCGATAGCGCGCTGCATCTGACAGATGAGGGCTGGCGCAAGCTCACCTTTCGCTGGGGCCTGTTCTTTTATGTGCTGGCGGCGTTGAACGAGATTGTTTGGCGCACGCAGACGGAAGATGTCTGGGCTTTGTTCAAGACGTTTGGCACCATGCCGATCACCATCGTCTTTGCCTTGGCGCAAGTGCCGTTGATTATGAAATATGAATTGAAGGACCGCGAGGCCGACAAACCGCATTGGTGAGACGCATGAATCTGCCTTTCACGATTACGCCGCTTCTGGCCTGGATTTTTCTTCTCTGCGCGGGCGCGCTTGAAATCATCTGGGCGCTTGCTTTGCGCTATTCCGATGGCTTCACAAAACTCTGGCCGAGTGTGTTCACTTTGTCAGCGATGGGCGGCAGCGTCTTGCTATTGGGACTGTCGCTGAAAGCCATTCCGCTGGGCACAGCCTATGCGGTCTGGGGCGGCATCGGTACGATTGGCGTGGCGGCTTTGGGCATCTGGCTTTTTGATGAGCCGGCCACATGGCTTCGCATCGCCAGTATGATGGCGATTGTGCTGGGCATTATCGGCTTGAAATTGATC
>CANGFE010000012.1 GCA_947453155.1 Beijerinckiaceae bacterium
ACCATTTCGCGATGTTCGCTGTTGGATATCGCCAATCCCCCGCCCTGCACCAAGGAGCGCGCGCGAAAGAGATGCAGCATTTTGACAAGATCCCGATAATGGCTCGCCAGAACCGGATTCCCTGAATGATCGATGATGAATTCATGCAGTTTGAGATTGAGCGGATAGTAGGAATCGAAATCTTTTGCCGCCGCCGCTTTCTCCATAGCGCTGACGCACTCTTTCAACTCATTGACTTGCGCAACAGTCAGCTGCTGCGCACAAAGCCGCCCGGCAAGACCGAAAAGCGCCGCCCGCACATCATAAATGGCACAGGCCTCAGTCAGACTGATCGAGCGCACAAAGACACCGCGATTGGGCTTCAGCTCGACAAGCCCACCCGCTTCGAGTGAACGCAAAGCCTCACGAATGGGGCCGCGGCTTGTGCCAAAGCGCAAAGCGAGCTGGTTTTCATTCACACGGTCGCCGGGTGCAATTTCGCCAGCCATGATCAGACGCTCGACCTCCGCCTCAATGAGAGCAGCCAGAGAGCGTGATTTGATCAGCGCTATATTTTCGACCGGCGAGGACATGATTTGCGTCAGATTCTCAAATCACGAAAACGCATCGGACCGGCAGCGGAGAAAGCCTCCACCACAATGCCCCGCGCCATTTCGGCCTGCGCCGCCGTCCAGCCGCCGTAGATGGCATTGTCGACAAATTTGGTTTGCAGCTCTTCGAGCGACATGGGCGCGTGTTTGCCACCGCGCATATAGCCCTGTTTCACTTCACACACGTCGCCATTCTTGAGCGTCGCACGCAAATGGCCGATGAATTGATCCGGATAAGGATCATCGGGATTGATCTTGTAAGAAATCTTGCCCGCCAGCCCGCGCGCCTGCGGCTCAATGATGGAGGCTTCCGTAAACTGGTTGAGACCAGCCTTGCCTTCGACAAAGCCAAGCGCCATGCAAAATGGTGTCGAGAATTTTGCTGCATAAGGTGTGGGCGGATTGTGCTTGACGTTGAGCGGCTCCCACAGACGGTGAACCGTGCCCTCGCCGACATCACATTCAATCGAGACAATGTCGTCGAGCTTCACACCCTGTTTGGCAAGCTCAATGGCGCAATCAATGAAGGGCTGCGTCATGGTTCCGCAGGCATAGGGCTTGAAGACAATGTCATCAATCACCCAACGCTGGCCGAGCTCGTTCAACAGCAGATCAAATGCGGGTTTACGAGATGGCGCAAAAGCATGGAAGAAACCATGCGTGCCCTCAAACACTGTGCGCGGGCCCAAAAAGCCGCCGCGTGCCATCAGCGCCGCGCGAATGCCCGATTGCGCAGCCCAGCCCGCATGCATGCGCTTGGTCCAGGTGCCTTCAGCCAGGTATTCGATAATGCCCGACGCCATTGAACCCGCAATGCCGAGCGCATCAATCGTCTGCTTCTTGTTGAGGCCGAGCGCCACCGAGACAGCAGCCGCAGCCGCCATCGTGCCAATCACGGCAGTGGGATGAAAGCCCGCTTTGTGAATGGCCTTCGGTGTCACCAGCGACAGGCGGCAGAGCAATTCCGAACCGTAAGCCGTGGCGAGCAACATCTTTTCGCCCGACAGACCTTCTTGTTCGCAAATCGCCATGACGGCCGGAACGATGACAGCGCCCGAATGAACAGGGCCGCCTTCAAACGTGTCGTCATAATCTTCGCCATGCGCGGCTGTGCCATTGATGAGTGCTGCCGAGAAAGCATCAAAGCCTTTGCCGTGACCAATGGCGGTAATATCGCCGGGGCCAGAGGCGCCGACTGTCGCCTTCACATAATCTTCGTTGCGCGCGGCAATGCACAGGCCCGCCACATCGAGCACGATGCGGCGCGACATTTCGATGGTTTCGGCCGAGAGCTTATTGACATCCGCACCAACCAGCCAGTCGGCGAGGATTTCGGAAATAGCGGTTTCGATTTTCTCGCTCATGCTGATTTCACTTTTTGGTCCGACTTCATGCTGTCACGGAAGTGGCGGACGAGGGAGACAAGGATGAAGCCAAAGGCCACAATCAGCAGGCAGGCTGCAATCGGGTCTTCGACAAAGGTCATGTGATCGCCATCAGAGAGCACCAATGCGCGGCGATAATTAGATTCCACCATGAAGCCGAGCACAACGCCCAGCACCATCGGCAAAGTCGGGATGCGATAATATTTCATCGCATAGCCGATGACGCCAAAGGCCAAAGCAATGCCGACATGGAAGAGCGAATTGTGGATCGCATAAACGCCAGACAGAACGAGGGCGAAGATAAACGCCATCAAGTAATGTTTGGGGCGGTTCACCAGCCAGATGCACGGACGCAGAATGAGGTACGCGACCACCAGCAGAGCAAAGAGCGAAATCACTTTGCCCGCATAGAGCCCCATCACCACATCATAATGTTTGGTGAAAAGCATCGGGCCCGGCGTCATGCCGTGGATCAGGAATCCGCCCAGCAAGACCGCGGCCGAATTGGAGCCGGGAATACCAAGACCCATCATCGGAATGAGCGCAGTTGCTGACACAGCACCATTGGCACTTTCGGGTGCGGCAATGCCTTCGGGGGAACCATGGCCAAATTCTTCCGGCTTTTTCGACCAGCGCTTGGCTTCATTATAAGACAGGAAGGCCGCAATCGTGCCGCCACCACCGGGCGTCAAGCCTTCAATAAAACCGATGATCGCGCCGATGATTTGCGACACACGCAAACGCGCACGCATCAGAGCATCGGGCATTTTGATCGCGGCATCGGCTGTATTCGTCTGACGCCATCCCGGTTGGCTCGCCTGCTCGAACAATTCAGCAACCGCATAAATGCCCACCATCACCAGAATAGGCGGAATGCCGGACAGCAATTCGGGATCATCGAATGTGAAGCGATTATTGCCGGTGACAGGATCGGTCCCGATCGTGGCAATCATCAAACCGATGAGGCCCGCCATCATGCCCTTGATCAGGGATTCACCCGACAAGGACGCAATGACGCTCAAACCCAAAACACCCAAGCCGACATAAGAGGTCGGCTGGAAAGCTAGGGCCACAGCCGCCAATGGTTGCGTGAGCGTGATCAGCAAAGCTACACCGAACACCGAACCCAGCAATGTCGAATAGAGCGAGATGCCGAGCGCTTCGCCGGCCTTGCCCTGCTCTTTCATCGCATAGCCATCAATCACGGTCGCCGCGGCCGAATTGGTGCCGGGTGTGCGAATGAGAATGGCCGGAATGGAGCCGCCATATTCTGCGCCCAGATAAGTCGAGGCGAGCAGCACAACGGCAGCTGTCGGATCAGCGCCATATGTAAACGGCAGCAACAGCGCCATGGTGATGGAGGGCGAAATACCGGGCAGCGCGCCACCCAAAATCCCCCAAGCAATTCCGGCGAAAGCCGCCGGAATGATCATTGGCGACGCGATCAGCGCGTTCATCATGCCAGAGAGATCGATCATCGGCGCAAGCCCTCAATGAGATCGGGCCAAATGCCGGCAGGCTGGCCGATGTGCAACAAGAAGACGAAGACAAACCACAATCCGAATGCGCCAAGCAGGGAAATGCCCGCCATGCGCAAGGAGAGAGAGCCGCCGTTGTAGAGCGAGGCAATAGCAATCACGACCGCAATGGCGAGCGGATAGCCGAGAAACGGAACCGCGAGAATATAGCCGATGCCGATGGCAAGAATGCCCAAGCCGCGCTTGGCGGCGAAGATTTCTTCCACCACGGGGCGCTGCTTGCTATGTGCCGGTTCAGGCCGAAAACGCGCGCGCAACATCAGGACAATGGAGAACCCGGCGAGCAACAGGCCGTAAATTTTTGGCAAGCCGCCCGGCCCAACATCATCGGCCAATTGGCTGTTCTGGATATTCATCGCCATGGCGTAATAGCCCATGGCGATGAGCAGGCCGATAAAGCCCGCTACAAAATCGCGATTCATATGTGTGGCCTTACTTGATCGTGCCGGTGGACTTCAAAAAGTCTTCGGTTTCCTTGCCGAATTCGGCGACGAATTTCTTGTATTCATCATGGGCGATGAAGGCCGGCTGCAAACCGTTCTCTATATAGACCTTCTTGTAAGCCGGATCGGCGAGCACTTTCTGAATGCCCTCTTCCCACGCTTTCACCACGTCCGGCGGCGTGTTCTTTGGGCCAGCAAGGCCACGGAACTTGCGCACGGCGACATCAACACCCTGTTCTTTGGCGGTGGGCACATCCGGCAATTGCTCAAGACGCTTGTCGCCCATGACTGCGAGCACGCGCAGCTTGCCCGCTTCCATCTGCGGACGGATTTCCTGCATTTCGCCGATGCCAATATCGAGCGTGTGGTTGAGCACATTGATCAGCATGTCGCCGCCACCTTCAAAGGTGACAACGGCTGCGCGCACGCCAGTGGCGGTCTTCATGCGCTCCAGCACCTGACGCTCGAGAGAGGCCGGATTGGCCGCGCCCCATTTGCCGCGGCTGGCCTTGGCGTGGTCGATCACATCCTTGAGCGTCTTGAACTTGGAATCGGCGGCCGTGTAGACGACTTCCGGATCGAAGAAGACATTCACCAGCGGCTCGAGATCCTTATAGGTCGCCTCGGGCTTCGACAGGAGCGATGTGTAAATAAAGGTCGGCGTGGTGGCATAGAACAGGCCGCCATCTGGCTTGGCCTTGGAAACAACCGCCATGGCCTTGGCACCCGAGCCGCCCGAAATATTCTCGACCGCGAAATTGAGGCCCATCACGCGGTTCAGATGGGGGACCATTTCACGCAAAAAAATGTCCGAACCGCCGCCGGGGCTCGAATGTGTGGCGAGCATGACCGTGTCTTTGGGGTATTTGGTTTGGGCCTGCGCCCCGCTGAATGTCACAGCGAGCACCGTGGCGACCCCGGCAAAAAGCTGAAAAGCCTTCAAAGACATGGCGTTACCTCCGAATTACCCACCTTGAACGGCGGGACTCACCGGTTCCCCGGCCTGATGATTGTCAATTGTCGACAATTGACAGCTAGGGTCAAGTTCCCCAGTGCCCGCCTGTGGATTGAAAAGCCGGTTTCCCTCATCGCATTCATGCACTCGTGAGACAGGCGGATTTGACTTGCCCCCTCCCCTTGCCCTTGATGGCGCACGGATGAGGCGCAACAACACGCGCCCACGGGAGGACAGACATGAAATTCAAACTCGGTGCGCTGGTTGCGCTTTCTGTTGTGATGGCCAGCGCCGCGCAGGCGCAGCAGCCCAATCTCAATCTCATTGTTGGCTTTGCACCGGGCGGCTCGGCCGATTCCATCGCGCGCATCGTTGGCGCGCGCATGCAAGAAAAGAGCGGCCGCAATGTTGTGGTCGAAAATCGCCCCGGTGCTGGCGCCAATATCGCGACCAAGGCCGTCATTCAGGCCGCACCGGACGGCAATATGCTGCTCGTCACAACTGCAGCTCTGCCGATCAACGAGACACTTTATCGCAACAAGGGTTTTGCTGGCACGGTGTTGAAGCCGATTGCGGTTGTTGCGACAACGCCGGAAGTTTTCGCCATTGCGAAAAATGACACGTCGAAAGATCTCGCGGAATTCGTCGCCAAACAGCCCGGCCGCGAAGTCATTTTTGCAACGGCTGGCATCGGCACCGGCTCGCATATTGCGGGTGAATATTTCTTCAAATTCATCTTGAAGGCGAACCCCAAGCACGTGCCCTTCCGTGGCGGCCCTGATGCAACCAATGCTCTAATGGGCGGTCACGTGCCGATGGTTGTCTCCTCGCTTTCGGGCTTTGCCGCGCAAGTCGCCAACGGCGACATCCGCGGTCTTGCCATTGCTTCCGAACAGCGCAATGCGGTCGTGAAAAATGTGCCCACATTCTCGGAAGCGGGTTATCCCGGCTTCACCTCGCTGTCATGGGTTGGCTTCTTCGCACCTCCCGGCACGCCGGATGCGATCATCACAGCCTATAACAAGCAGATTGATGACATTGTGCGTGAGCCTGCCATCACAGAAAAACTGCGCGCGATTGGTTTTGATCCCATGTATGGCGATGTGAAAAACTCTGAAGCCTTTATGACGAAGGAATATTCGGAGTGGAAGAAGCGCGTCGAAGCCATCGACATCAAGGTGGACTAAGTCATGGCGCTCAGCGAAAAAATCCGCACCCTCATTTATAATGCTTGGGATGATGGCTATCCCTGCATGGTGGCAACCGAGGGCGAACACGGCCCCAACATCAGCCCGAAAGGCTCGATGCTTGTCTTTGATGACAATCATCTGGCCTATTGGGAACGTTCCAAGCGATCGGCTTTTGCCAATGTGCAGAAGAACAATCGCGTCTGTGTGATGTATGCCAATTTTGCAGCCCAACGTGCCGGTATTCTGGAATCAGGGTTCCTGCGTTTCTACGGCACGGTGGAATTGCATGAGAGCGGCCCCATTCATGAGGCGGTCTTCGCACGCCTCACGCCGCGCGAGCAGACACATGTGGGCGCGGATACGGGTGTGGCCGTGCTGGTGAAGATCGAACGCGCCGAAGATGTGCGCGGGAAGGCGATATAAAGCACATCTCCCCTCTCCCGCTTGCGGGAGAGGGTGTCATGCGTAGCATGACGGGTGAGGGTGAGTGCGGTGGAGCCGCCCTCATCCGGTTGCCTCCGGCAACCACCTTCTCCCGCAAGCGGGAGAAGGGAATCAAGCTTCCGGAATAAACACTTCGCCCTTCATGATCGGACGGCATGTGCGCAGGATGCCAGCGCGCACGACTTGCAAATCAGCACCCTCACCTGTCGTCTCCAAACGCACATCCACCATGCCGGTGGGATGTTCGATCCAGACCGTGCGCGGATTGCCTTCCTGCATGCGTGCAAATTCATGCGCGATCGAACCCGTCACCGCACAAGCAGTTGCCACGCAGCAAGCGCCCGTCACGGCATGTGCCGCATGGAGCGCGTGAGGCGTGAGATAGCGCGAGGTAATGGCACCCGTGCCGCGCGGCTCGGAGAGCAGACCCACTTTCGGAATGACGCTATCAGTCACATCACCAAAGCCCATCAAACGGCCCGCTTCCATGCGGATGCTTTCAATGCGCTTGAGAAGCTCCTTGTTGCCGTCGATTTCCTTGCGGCCTTCTGTGCCCTCAAGACCCAGATCACGCGCACGCATGAAAATCATCGGCATGGCGACGTCGAAGCAGGACACATCAACGCCCTGAATCTTGTCGACCACATTGCCGGTGGGCAGCATTTTGCCGCTCTTCACACCAACAATATCCATGAAATTGAGAATGACGGGCGCAGCTGTGCCCGGCACACCGTCAATCGCCGCATCACCCTTATAATTGACGCGCTTGCCCGGCGTCTGAATGACAGCTTCGATCTTGCTCGACGTATTCACGTCATAAATGACGACCGAGGTCTCGCCGTCCTGCATCGGCACCATGCCCATCTCAAGCGCAAAGGGTGCAACGCCCGACAGCATATTGCCGCAAGACGGGCCGGTATCGACAACCGGCTTGCCGATATCGACCTGACAGAAGAGATAGTCGACATCGACACCCGGACGCGTCGACTTGGAGACAATGGCGACTTTCGAGGTCAGCGTATCCGCACCGCCCAGACCATCGATCTGGCGCAGATCGGGCGAACCCATGGCGCGCAGCAAAATGCGATCGCGAGCTGCAATGTCAGAGGGCAAATCTTCCGCACGGAAATAAGGGCCCTTGGATGTGCCACCGCGCATCACCAGACAGGGAACGGAAAAATGGTCGCGCATGTTCGCCTCTTTGTCAGGCGCGCGGTTCCCTGAGACCCTCCCCCGGCGCCCCTTCTAGGACGCGCGCCTCTTCATGTCCTTGGATATAGAAGGCTGCCCTAGGGTGCAACCGCCCGGCTTCCTTTGCCTGATGGATAAAACAGGCTAATCAATGCACCAGACGACATAAACGGCCAGACCAACTGGCCCCAGCGCAAGAGGGAGAAACAACGTGCGCAGCATCACCATGGACGAGGCTCTGGCCGTGATCCTGAAGACCTTCGAACGGGCTGCCGAAATGGAAGCCTATGCGCTGGCGGCCTGCGTGCTCGACAATGGCGGACGCGTGAAAGCTTTCCTGAAGCAGGACGGCGCGTCCATCATGCGTTTTGAGATTGCGCGCGGCAAAGCCTTTGGCGCACTCGCCCTGCACCGCACATCGCGCAATGTCTTACAGAAGTCGCGCGAAAAACCTTTGTTCATGGAAACATTGCGCGAGATCGCTGACGGTCCGATTTTTCTCGAAGCTGGCGGCCAGATCATTCGTGGCGCTGATGGCCATGTCATCGGCGCGATTGGTGTCACGGGCGATGTGAACGAAGTGGATGACATCTGCGCCATCGAAGGCATTCGCCGTGCGGGTCTGCGCTCGGATGATGATTTTTCGCCCGAAGAACAAAAACGCCTCAATATCAAACCGAACCCGCCGCTGAAAGATCCGCGCACATGACGCCCAACGACAGGCGTCGCGCCCTTCGCGCTTTGCTGAACGGGCAGGATTGTATCTTTCCGGCTTCCGTCTTTGATCCTTTGTCAGGACGCGCGGCCGAAGAGATCGGCTATGAATGTCTGTTCATGGCCGGATCAGTCGCATCGCTTGTCATTCTGGGTGCGCCTGATCTGGTTATCATCACCCTGTCGGAATTAGCCGAGCAAACGCGCCGAATTGCGCGGGCAACATCCCTGCCCTTCTTCCTCGATGCCGATCATGGCTTTGGCAATGCGCTTTCCGTCATGCGCTGCGTCGAAGAGCTCGAAGCAGCAGGCCTGTCGGGACTCACCATTGAAGACACGGAACTGCCCGACCCCTTCGACAAAAAGAGCGGCATGCCTTTGTCGATTGCCGAAGGCGTCGGCAAGCTGAAGGCGGCTTTGGCGGCGCGCAGCGATCCTGATTTCGTCATCATCGGTCGCACGGGCGCTGTGGGCGCGTCTGGTCTTGAGGACGCACTCGCGCGCATTGCTGCCTATCAAGAAACAGGGGTCGATGCGATCTTCCTCTCAGGGCTGAAAACGCGCGAAGAGATTGAAGCCTGCGCCAAAGCCTGCCGCTTGCCGCTTTTGCTCGGCAATATTCCCGAAAAGCTGCGCGACCAAGAGGCACTCGCCAAACTTGGCATTCGTGCGGTCATTACCGGACACCGCCCGCACGCAGCCTCTGTCACCGCAACCTATGAAACCTTGCGCGCGACACGCAACGGCACACTGGATCCCGCACCTGCTGATGAGAGCGCCATGATGGATCGTCTCACGCGCAAACAAGATTATGCGCGGCGGAAGAAAGACTTTTTGACGAGCGGAGAAAAATCATGACGCACCTGCGCCTCTCCGCCTTCCCCAATGCCAAGGCGCTGCCGATTTGGATTGCGCAGACCCAAGGTTTTTTCGCCAAGCGCGGCATTGAAGTCGACGTCGATTGGACAGAAAGCTCGAAAGAGCAACGCGATGGGCTCATCACCGGGCGTATCGATCTCGTGCAATCAGCCATTGATAATGGCCTTTCTCTCATCACCTCCGGCCATGATGTCATCATTGCCATGGGTGGCGAGGCTGGCATGAATGATTTTATTGTGCAGCCAGAGATTACATCGCTCAACGATTTGAAAGGCCGCACGCTCGTCGTCGATTCACCGGATACGGCCTATGCCCTGCTCGCGCGCAATATGCTGGCGCGCGCTGGTCTCACTTACAAACAAGATTATGACATGCGTCCGGTGGGCAATGGATCAAAGCGTCTCATTGCCATGTTGCAATCAAAGGATGCAGCTGGCGGCGTGCTCAACCCGCCCTTCACCGCGCAAGCCAAAGCAGCCGGCTTGAAAAGCCTCGGACGACTGGTTGATCATTTGGGCCCCTATCAAGCAGGGGGCCTCTTCGTGCTGCGCGATTTTGCCAAGACGAACAGTGCTGCGCTCGAGGCTTTCATCGCAGCTTATGTTGAAGCTTTACGTTTCGCGCGTGATCCCCAGCATGCAGAAGAATGCATTTCTGTCTTGCGTGAAAAGCTCGCGCTTGATGAGGCCATCGCACGCGCAACTTTGCCCGAAATGCTGGATCCAGCCTTTGGTTTTGCCATTGATGCCAAGCTTGATCCAATGGGGCTCGACAATGTGCTCACCACACGCGCAGCGACTGAGGGTGCTGACCCGCGTCTTGATCACCCCAATTCTTTCATTGATGAAAGCTTCTACAAAAACGCGCTCGCTGTGCTCGACCGATAAAAGGGAGAAATGACATGAAAAAAATGATGCGCATGGCTTTGGCGACTTGCGCCAGCCTTGTTCTCGTGGCCTCCGCACAGGCTCAGCAGAACGAAACCGAAAAATTCTTCGCCGGTAAAAACATCGATTTTCTGGTCGGCTCAGCACCGGGCGGTGGTTATGGCATTTATGGTGCGGTGCTTGGCCGCCACATCGGCAAACATCTGCCGGGCAAGCCCAATATTGTCACACGCAATCTCGATGGCGCGGGCTCCATCACCGCTGCCAATCTGCTCTATAATAAAATGCCCAAAGACGGTTCAACCTTCGGCGCCATTTTCATGGGTGCGGTTGTTGAGCCTTTGATTGGCGATGCTTCGGTCACGCAATTTGATGCGCGCAAATTCATCTATATTGGCTCGGCCAATAAAGAGACCTCGATCTGCCTGTCCTGGCAGAATGCGCCCGTGCAGAAATTCGAAGAGGTTTTCACCAAAGAACTTCTGGTCGGCGGCGCTGGCGTTACCTCGTCCATTCGCCAATATCCGATGGTCTTGAACAATGTGCTCAACACCAAGTTCAAACTGATCAACGGCTATCCGGGCTCGCGTGAAGCAGGCCTTGCGATGGAGCGCGGCGAAGTGAATGGCCTGTGCGGCATTCAATGGACGAGCTTCATTGCGCAGGGTGCTGAATGGCTGGAAGCCAAGAAGGTCACCATCATGATGCAGATGGGCGGCCCGAATGGCGACGAGATTTTGAACAAGATGGGCGTGCCGACGATTTGGTCCTTTGTCAAGAATGAAGCCGACCGCCGCACTCTGGCTGTCATTTTCAACCAGCTTGAATTTGGTCGTCCCTATGTTCTGCCGCCAGGCGTGCCCGCTGATCGTGTCGCCGCTTATCGGCGCGCATTTGATGCGACGATGAAAGATCCGGAATTTTTGGCGGAAGCCGAAAAGGCCAAGCTGATCATCAACCCGGTCAATGGCGAAGGCGTGCAGAAACTCGTCGAAGATATTTACGCAACGCCGCTTGCCGATGTGGAGCGTGCAAGGGCTGCCCTGAAGTAACCTTTCGTCATTGCGAGAATAGCAATCCAGTGGGCCTCACGCGTCACTCTGGATTGCTTCGCCTACGGCTCGCAATGACGGCTGAGGGGACGCGTGTCTTTCGGCTCGTCATTGCGAGCCTTAGCGAAGCAATCCAGAGGCCCCACGCATCACCTCACATTGACCTCGCCTGCTGCACGCACCAACGGACACAAAAAAGGGCGCCACTAGGCGCCCTTTTCAATTCGACTGATCGCTAGACTTATTGGCCCGTGAATTTCACGTCATAAGTCTTCGACAGATAATCGCGCACCCATTGGCGTGCATCGGGTGAAATGGTGGTTGCCGCCTTGTAGAGGGCTTCGCCTTCCTTGTCGGTGATCTGGTCATATTCGCCAATCAGCTCATCACGCTTGGCGAGATATTCCGGATCCTTAAGCATGGCGCGCACTGCTGCGCGATAGGCTTCAACAATATTGTCCGGCGTGCCCTTGGGCAGGACGAGCAGCTTCTGCGCCGGGAAACCGGCGACGAGGAAGGCGCGCATCGCGTCCCATTCAATGCCCGACGGCTTCTTGCCGAAGGCCATTTCATAGGCTTCTTCGAAATGCGGCAGCTCGGGGAAGTTCGGATCACGCGCCAGATTGCCGTTCTTGTCGAGCGTGCCCCATGAGAACAGCGGCACAGCCTGGCCGCTCTTAACCATCGGCATGGACGAGCGCAGATAAGCAGACGTTGTCTGATAATCGATGTTCATTTCACCGCGCTCAAAGGCGAGGCGACCTTCACCACGACCCGGGAAGCCCGTGACGTGCTGCACATCAAGACCAAGCAGGCGGAAACCGAGCAGCGGGACGAGATCGAGCGAAGTCAGGCCCTGCGAAGCGTAATGCATCTTCACGCCCTTGAGCTTATCGAGCTCCTTGAGCGACTTCACGCCAAGCTTGGATGAAATGTAAGCCGCACCACCCGTGGGCGCCGCCAGAACCGGGATCCAGTCCTTATAGTCAAACTTCACATGGGACTCGCCCAGCAGATAAGGGAACTGCGTGGAGCCAGACGTGCCCAGAACCGTCATGCCATCGGGCTTGGCCGTGGCTGCGAACAGGTTGGCACCCGACACCGAGCCACCGCCCGGCTGGTTCTTCACCACCACAGCTGGCTGGCCGGGCAAATGCTTCTGCAACAGGGTCGCGTTGAAACGGCCCCAAACGTCCGAGCCGCCGCCGACGCCGAAGGGGATCACCATGGTGATCGTCTTGCCCTTGAAGTCGACCGTCTGCGCCTGAGCGGGCAGACCCGTGGTCAAAGCAATCGCGGCGGAAGCCGCGAGAAGGAACCTGCGATTCATGAATTTTCCTCCCGAATGGGTTCTATGAAATGCATTTAGACCAAAATTTCGCGACATGCGACCTGAGCTTGCCTCATGACGCTGATTTGAACCCCTTGCTTTCGTCGCATGACCTCAACGGGGCTGTCACGCGTCCCACTAGACCAGCGCCTCTGATGGACGCAGTCAACCTTGCGTGTTATCGCCAAAGCACAACGCCATTGGACGACCATGCAACAGACCGACGCAAAGAGCGCAAGCCCCTCGCCTTTCTGGACTTTCTCCCTTTCCCTCTATGGAAAGCCGGGAGTGCCGGACGCTTGCCTGACACTCCAGGACGGGTCGGGTGTCGACGTCAATCTGGCGCTCTTTGGTCTTTATCTGGGTCGGACGGGCCGCAAACTCACCAGTGACGAGTTCCGGAAAATCGCACAGACCACAGAGCCGTGGCGGGCGGGCATCGTTGTCTCGCTGCGCGCCGCGCGCCGCGCCCTTAAAGAGCCGCCGACCGCTTTCGATGGGCCGTTGGCGGATGCTTTGCGCAAAAGCGTCAAATCGTCCGAGTTGGAGGCTGAACGCATCCAGCAGGAAGTGCTTTTCGTAACCTTTCCAGCAGCTTCCATTGGCGCGGCCGAGCCTGATCTGGCAAAAGCCTGCGCGGAAAATCTGGAAGCCTATCGCACCTATCTGGGCACAACATTCAACGAAGCGGCGGTCGCCACTCTGCTGACACAGGCTGAGACGATCACCGCGACCAAGGGGTAAAAAAGCGTGAGCCAGCCGGAACAAGCACAGAATAAAAAGCGCCTGATCGTCGGGATCAGCGGCGCCTCCGGCATTATCTTTGGCATTCGCATGTTGGAGATTTTGAAAAAGCTCGACGTCGAGACTCATCTCATTGTCTCGAAAGCCGCCGAAATGACGCTCGCCTATGAAACCGATTTCAAGGCGAAAGATCTACGCGACATGGCGCATGAATATCATCCCATGGCCGATATTGGCGCCAATATTTCCTCGGGCTCCTACAAGACGCTCGGCATGGTGATTGTGCCCTGCTCTGTGCGCACGATGAGCGAGATTTCGACCGGCGTCACCGCCTCGCTGATGACACGCGCCGCCGATGTCGTGCTGAAAGATCGCCGCCGCCTTGTGCTGGCTGTGCGTGAAACGCCGCTGCACACGGGCCATTTGCGCACCATGACGCAATTGTCGGAAATGGGCGCTGTCATCGCGCCGATCATGCCCGCTTTCTACAATCGTCCGCAAACGCTGGATGATATTATCGACCATACGGTCGGCCGCTTGCTCGATCTCTTCGATCTCGACGCGCGCATTGTCAAGCGCTGGAAAGAAGACGACGAAAAGCAGGCCTAATGGCGCACTAGCTGGCCGCGCACCAAAAGCGCGCCAGCGACCATCAGTGCTGCCACAGCCAAAAGATAACTCGTCACCGCATAGCCGACCGGCTCGACCAAAAAGGCGAGCGGCAATGGCATGCCATGCAGGCCCAGATAAAAAGCCGCAGAACCCACAGCCTGCGGACCTGCACGCTTTTCGGGCTCAATGCCTTGCGCAAGCCAGGCTGAAACCACCGGATAAAGCACGCTGGAGCCAAGCCCAAACAGAATGGAACCCAGCACGACGAGCCAAATCTGATCTGTAATGGCGATCGCCGCCAGCCCGACGCCCATCATAGCGACACCAACAGACACCAAAAAGCGCGGCTGAAAACGCTGGAATATATTTCCAGACACGCGGCTCAAACCGGTCGCCACGGTTGAAGGCACGAAAAACAAAGCCAAAGCCAACCCGCGCGAGACAAAATCCGGCGGCAGATAGGCCAGACTATAGGCGTGCAAAGTGCCGCCGACAAAAAGCGCGGTGAGCGGCAAAACAAAGCGCGGTTTCAACGCACCCGACAACGCCAATCCGCGCCGCTCCGGTTTGCCGAGCGGGCGAAGGCCCATCGTCAAAATAAGCCCAATCACACCGGGCAAAAGCGCGATCAGAAAAAACATGTCGCGTCCCAAATGGGAGAGTGTGAACTCGCCCACCGCCGGCCCGACCGCATAAGCGAAAGGAATGAGCGAGGAGAAGACAATCACCAATCCCACGAAGCGGCGCTGGTTGAGACGGCTCTGCCCATAAGTCATGACCGAGGGCAGGAAGAGACCAAAGCCCACGCCATGAAAGAGACGTGACGCCAACGCGCCCCAAAAATCCTGCGCGGTAAAAGCCAGCGAACCAAAACCCAAAATGCAAAAGAAGAACGACAGGCGCGCCGTCGCCAATACGCCGATCCGCGCGGCAATCGGTCCGGCCAAAAGATTGACGCCAATCACCGGCACCGCAAAAAGCGACAAGAGCCACCCGGTCGCGTGTAGCGAATGACCTTCTTGCGCAAAGAGAATGGAAAGAAGCGCGACATGCGCATTCAAAAGCGAGGCGAGAAAAGCTGCAATCCCGAACCGGATGAATTCACGCCTGCCCTGATCATCAATATAGCCCCGCTCTTGCGCGAAATGATCGCGCGCGAGGCTCACGCTTTCTTCTCCCAGCCACCGCTCTCGGTCTGCTGGAAATAAGACATCGGCAGGCCGGTGTCTTTCAAAGCCTTCCATTGAGCACGCGCATCATTGAGCTCGTTTTCATCATTGCCATCAAACATGATGACAAGGCGCTCATAGGGCTCTGCACTGGCTGCAAGAGCAGGCGCAATCTGCGCACATTCAACAAAGAAGCGGATCTGCGCGCCATTGGGATTTTCGCTGCCCATGGTCAGATAGATCGGCTGGAATTCCACATCCCCATCTTCGGCTGTGCCATGGGGGAGAAAGCCGTCTTCGCCAACGCTCCAAAGCAATTCATTCAGCGCCGCACATTTTTCGGGCGTGCGCATTTGCAGGCAAACATGCCAATCGCGTTCAAGCGATTTTTCCAAAAGCCTTGGCAACGCCCGGTTGAGGGGATGGATCTGCAAATGGTAGAAATGAATCTCGCTCATCAGCCGCCAGCACCGACAATGATGAGCGTGCGGTCACGCGTGGTCCAGATCATGCCCATATCAGCGCCGCCCTCATGATATTCCGTCTTACCCGCGACAACGACATCGCCGCGCTGGTTGGAGGCACGCAAATATTCTTCGGCCTCGCGGCTCATCGTGCGCACAGCTGTCGACGCACGTGTCGCATTCCAGGCCAAAGCGGCGCGAATGGCGGCATTTTGCACCTGTTCAAATTTGGTCGTCGTCGCTGTATCGCTCGGCAGACCGATCTTCACTTCGAAGCGCACCAAAGCATCACCGCGACATTCGAGCAGTCCGTCGATGCGCACATTGGTGACCAGATCGAAAAAGTCGCCCTGCGAGATTGAACGCGACACCACCAGCGGGCGCACGAAAGCGGCATTCACATCACCCGTTTCGCGAATGAACGTGGATTGAAACATGCCGCAGCTCGGCGGGCGCCCGGATTGCACCTGCGCCTGCGCCCCAAAACTCGAAAGAAGAAAGAGAAAGCCTGCCGCCCAGATTTTCATGGTTCGTCTCAGCCTTCGTAATGATCGCTGATGAGGCGGTCGAGGAGGCGCACGCCCCAGCCCGAACCCCAGCTCTGATTGATATCGCTTGAGGGCGAGGACATGCCTGTGCCTGCAATATCGAGATGCGCCCATGGCACGCCATTAACAAAACGCTGCAGGAATTGCGCTGCCGTGATCGAGCCTGCAAAGCGGCCGCCGACATGTTTCATATCGGCGAATTTGGAGTCGAGCAGCTTGTCATAGGCCGGACCCAGCGGCATGCGCCAAATCTTTTCCCCTGTCGCAAGACCCGCGTCCGTGAGGCGTGCCGACAATTCATCATTGTTGGAGAAGAGGCCCGCATGTTCGGTGCCCAAAGCCACCAAAATCGCACCCGTGAGGGTTGCGAGATTGACCATGAATTGCGGCTTGTATTTGTCCTGCACATACCAAAGCACATCACCCAGAACGAGGCGGCCTTCAGCATCCGTATTGATGATTTCGACCGTCTGGCCTGAGAGCGATGTCACAATATCGCCGGGGCGCTGTGCTTTGCCGTCGGGCATATTTTCAACAAGGCCGATGGCGCCAATCGCATTGACCTTGGCTTTGCGTGCGGCCAGCGCATGCATGAGGCCAACCACGCAGGCTGCGCCCGCCATGTCGCCCTTCATATCTTCCATACTAGCGGCCGGCTTGATCGAAATACCACCCGAGTCGAAACACACGCCCTTCCCGACAAAAGCGAGCGGCTTGGATTTTGCGGACTTGGCGCCATTCCAGCGCATGATGACAACTTTGCTCTCGTGGTCGGAGCCTTGGCCGACGCCGAGCAACATGCGGAAGCCCAATTTATGCAGCGCCTTTTCATCGAGCACTTGCACTTCAACGCCAAGCTTCTGCAATTCCTTGGCGCGCTGCGCGAAGGATGCGGGGAAAAGCACATTCGGCGGTTCATTGACGAGATTGCGCGCCAACGTAATGCCATCGGCCAAAGCTTCGGCACGCTTGGCTTCACGCTTGGCGCTAGCGGGATCCGACAAAGCAATCGCGATCTGCGTCTTGCCTGCGGCTTTGCTTGATGACTTGTCGTCATCATCTTTCTTCTTCGTCTTGTAGAGATCGAATTTATAAGCGCGCAATTTCATGCCGAGCATAACATCGGCGCCCGCGCGACCCACGTCTGAGGGCGTCTCAGCCGGATCAAAAACCAGCGTCACCTGCGCGATGCTGTCGATCTTGCCCATGATCGCGCCGCCCAGCGATAGGAAATCAGGCGCACCCTCTTTCTTCGCCATGCCAATGACAAGCAGGCGATCAAAGCCCAAACCAGCTGGGCTCAGAATATCGAGCGACTGGCCCGACTGGCCCTGGAATTTGGCGGTCGCGGCAGCGCGCTTCACCAGATCGGCACCGGTACCCAGAATGCGGCGCGTCTCAGCGCCCAGAGCAAGGTCGCTGCCTGCCAGAACCACAAGTGTCCCGCCTGCGCCGCGGCCCTTGCGGGCGCCAGCGTCTTTAAGCGCGGTGAATTCAATCTGGAGCTGACGTGCCATCTGACCTGCCATTTTCTGTCCTCATCCCGCCTTGCGCCCGAAGGGTTCGAAAGCGAACCAGCGGCGCATCATTCGTCTCAAGGGGTGCCATTGCACTGCCTGATTTGCAAGCGAGAAGCACGTGACTCCGCAGCCAACAGTGACGCTGAAGCCACATGCGACGCAAGAGCGTGGGACGACACAAGTGAATGGGCTGCAAAGCCTTGCCTGACCCGCCCCGAATGATTAGCGAAAGGGGTGGTGGGCAGAGGCTTTGCCAGCGTCGCTGAGTCGGCGCGGAAGGTCCGCCTTGCTACCCCTTGGTGTTCCAGCGTTCGGGTTTTGAAGTCGGCCGATGTCCATTTTCGAAAGATATGTCTTCCGGACGTCGCTGGGCGCCTTTCTCACGGGCCTAAGCTTGCTGACGGGCGTCGTCTGGCTCGCCCTCTCCCTGCGCCAGATCGACATCATGTCGGCCAAGGGTCAGACCTTTTGGGTCTTTCTCACCGTGACGGGCCTGACCATTCCCTCGCTCGTCATGGTCATCGCCCCCATTGCCCTGTTCATTGCCGTGCTCTTCACGCTGAACAAGCTCAATAGCGATAGCGAGCTGGTGGTTATGTCTGCCTCCGGCCTGTCGCCGCTCCAGCTCTTTCGCCCCTTTGCTTTGCTCTTTGTGCTGGTGACTGCGCTGGTGGCGGCCACCTCGCTCTGGGCCATGCCGGCGAGCTTTCGCGAGATCACATCCCAATTCACGAAAATCCGCGCGGACATGGTGACGCGCGTCATTCTCGAAGGGCAATTTGCCGAACTCGATGCGGGGTTCGTCTTCCACTATCGCGAGCGCCAGGCCAATGGCGATATGCGCGGCCTGTTCATCCAGGATCGCCGCGATGCACAGCATGTCTCGACCTATGTCGCGGAAGTCGGGCGCACGATTGAAGTTGGCGCCCAAAATTATCTCGTGCTGGAACGCGGCTCCATTCAGCGCCAATCACCCGATGCATTCGATCCTGCGATCATTCAATTTGAGCGCTATGCCATCGATCTCGCACAATTTGGCGGTGGCGACGAAACGGGACCGTTGCGCGCACGCGAACGCTCCACGCTCGCTTTGCTCATGCGCGATCCCAATGAACCGATGGTTCGGCAATTGGCGGGGCGTTTCCGCCAAGAATTGCATGAGCGCTTTTTGAACCCAATTTACGGGCTCGTTTTTGGCATGATCGCCTTTGCCGCTCTGTGCCAACCCAAAACCACGCGCCAAGGCCGAGGGCTAGCGCTGGCCGGTGCGATTGTGGCGGCCCTCTCCATGCGTATTGCAGGCTTTGGCACATCGGGCCTGATTTTGCGCGGTGAAAGCGGGATTGTGGTGGCCTATGCCATGCCGGCCCTGGTCCTTGCGCTCGCCTGGCTTCAGGCACTCAGGCCCGATTTCCTGAGCACCTTGTTCAGCCGCTCCAAAAAGCAGGAGCGCGCGGCATGATCGGACGCACGCTCGGCATTTATCTCGCAGCGCGTTTCATGCGCGCCATTCTTGCCGTTTTCGGCACGATCTTCGTGCTGGTGTTTCTGATCGATTTTGTCGAGTTGTTGCGCCGCGCAGGTGACATCAGCAATGTCACATCATTGGGGCTCGCTTTTCTCACGCTTTTGCGTGTGCCCGCCATCACCGAACAAATCCTGCCTTTCGCCACCTTGGGCGGCGCCATGTTTGCTTTCATCAGCCTGACACGGCGCCTGGAATTGGTGGTGGCGCGCGCCGCCGGCATCTCGGTTTGGCAGTTTTTGATGCCCCCACTCGCCATCGTGGTCGCGATCGGCGTGTTTTCGGTCGCTGTCTATAATCCGCTCTCGGCGGTCATGAAGCAGCGGGCCGATGATATCGAAATCTCGATCTTCGGCCGCACGGCCCCCGCCCAAGGCGACACAAGCCTGTGGCTGCGCCAGCGCAGCCAGAATGGCCAATCGGTCCTGCGCGCAGAACAATCCAGTGAGCGCGGCTCGCGGCTCGTCAATGTCTCGGCCTTTGTTTTTGATCTCGACAATCGCTTTCAGGAGCGGATAGAGGCGCCCCGCGCCCATCTGGAGCCCGGCACCTGGGTTTTGGAACACGCCCGCGTCATCCGACCCGGTGAAGAGCCCAGCGACCTCGAAACCTACCGCCTGCCGACCTTCCTCTCAGCCGACCAGATCGGCCAGCGCTTCATCACTCCCGAGGCTGTGCCCTTCTGGAACCTGCCCGAACTGGCCGCCCGGACCTCTGCCGCGGGCCTGGATGCGACCCCTTACCGCTTGAAATATCAGGTTCTTCTGGCCCGGCCCCTGCTTTTGGTGGCCATGGTCCTGATCGCCGCCTGTTTTTCCTTAAGGTTCTTTCGATTTGGCGGTGTAGCGCAGACGGTTTCAGGTGGCGTGGCCGCGGGCTTCGTGCTTTATGTTGTGACCAAATTGGTGTCAGACTTAGGCGGGGCCGGCATGATCAGCACTCCCGTCGCGGCCTGGGCACCAGCAGTGATTGGTGGCATGTTAGGGTGCTTGGTTCTTTTGTATCAGGAGGACGGTTGATGGGCCGGCGTAACGGGCCCCTTCCGGCAGGCAGCAACCCCACGGGATTGCGCCAGACCATTCTGACCGCCGCGCGGGCTTCCGCGGGCTCGGCCACTCGCGCCTTGGGCTTGGGACTTGCCGTGAGCCTGGCCGTCTCGGGTGCCGCGCTTCTGGCGCCGACCCATTCCGCACAAGCCCAAACGCTCAACGATCGGATCTCCGGCAAGAAGGACGGCGAAAAGGATCGCCTGCTCGTTCAAGCCAAAGAGCTCGTCTATGACGCCAAGAATGATAGCGTCACCGCCAATGGCAATGCGCAGGTCTATTATCAAGGCCGCGTGCTGGAAGCTGATCGCGTCGTTTACAATCAAAAAGACAAGCGCGTGTTCGCGATTGGTCGCGTGCGCATGACGGAAGCCGATGGCACCGTCTCGCATGCTGAACGTCTCGAACTGACCGACGATTTCAAGACCGGCTTCATCGACAGTTTGAAGACCGACACGATCGACAAGACACATATCAGCTCGCCGCGTGTCGAACGCGTTGAGGGCGATACGGTCTTCGACAAGGGCACTTATACGGCCTGCGATGCGTGTAAGGACGATCCGACCAAGCCACCGCTGTGGCAGGTGCGCGCCAAACGCGTGATCCATAAGAATGACGAGCAAACCCTCTATTATGAAGAGGCGACGCTTGAACTCTTTGGCATGCCGGTCGCCTATCTGCCGTATTTCTCAGCGCCCGATCCGTCCGTGAAGCGCAAGAGCGGCTGGCTGACGCCCCATTACATCACCAAAGACAAACTCGGCTTTGGGATCGCAACACCCTATTTCTATGTCATCAATCCTTCTGCTGATCTGACGGTCATCCCGACCCTCATGACCAAGCAAGGCGTGTTGATGGATATTGAATATCGTCAGCGTCTGACCAACGGATCCTACTCGATCCGCACAGCCGGCATTCTGCAAACCAATCCGGAGGCCTTCCCGGCTTCGCCTTATGGGGCGGGAAATCATCATTTCCGCGGCTCCATTGATACGACCGGCGAATTCTGGCTGAACGAGAAATGGCGCTTTGGTTGGGACGTCGGTTTCTCGACCGACAAATTCTTCTCGCAAGATTACACCGCGCCCAACCCCAATCTTTCGGCCAATTATTTCCGCGAGCGCACCTCGCAGGTCTTTTTGGTTGGACAGGCTGATCGCGGTTATTTCGATCTGCGCGGCTATTATTTCCAAGGCCTGTCGGCCTATGACCGTCAGGAACAGCAGCCTCTGGTTGCACCCTCGCTCGACTATAACAAGACATTCGATATTCGGCCGGAGAATACGGGCGGCATCGGCGGTCAAGTCGAACTGGATATGAATCTGACATCGATTTCGCGTCAGCAAGCCGTGTTTGAATCCTCAAGCACGCAATTGCGTGACGCGACTTATGGCCTCTATTCCACTTGCTCCACCTTTGACCGTGCCAATTGCATGCTGCGCGGCATGGCGGGTGAATATACGCGCGCAACCGCAGCCGTGACATGGAAGCGCCAATTCATCGATGGTGTTGGCCAGATCTGGACACCCTTCACTTTTGCAAATCTGAATGGCTCCTGGTTGTCGCTCGACAAGACAGGAACATTTTATGCCGGCTCATCCCTGCTCGGTCGCAATACCGATCAGATGACCTTCCTCGGCAATAGCGCCGACACATTCCGCGGCCGCGCCTTGATGGGTGTTGGCATGGAATATCGTCTGCCGATGATGGCGCGCAGCACGGGTATGACGCATATCATCGAGCCGATTGGCCAAGTGATCCTGCGTCCGGATGAAGTGACCGATCGTGCTCTGGTCAACGAAGACGCGCAAAGCCTCGTCTTCGACGACACCAATGTTTTCGCGATCAACAAATATTCCGGCTATGACCGTTTCGAAGGCGGCCTGCGCGCCAATTATGGTGCGCAATATACGGCCCGCTTTGATAGTGGCGGCTACGCCAACCTGCTTGTCGGCCAGTCCTATCAAATGGCCGGTCGTAATTCTTATGCCAATCCTGATGCTGCCAACATCGGCCTAGGATCGGGTCTCGACACCAAGCAATCGGATTACATTGCGCGCGCTGCTATTTCCGTCGATGGCTATTCCTTTGTCGCCAAGACCCGCATGGACCCCGATGATATGCGCATGCGCCGCCTCGACCTTTTGGCCAGCGGACGTTTTGGTGATTTCACGTCCAGCATCCAATATGCCCGCTATGAGGCACAGCCCTTCCTCGGCTATGACAAGCGCCGCGAAGGCATTGTCGCCAGCACGGGCTATTCCTTCGACAAAAACTACTTCGTGAATGGCACGGTCATTCTCGACATGTCGCGCCATCTCAACAATACAGCCACAAGCTCGTCCTCGCTCTTCTCCGTAGCGGGTCTTGGGCTGGGCGGAGGCTATCGCGACGAATGCGCGACCTTGTCCGTCAATTACACCTCTACCTATCCGCAAAACACGACTGCCCCGACCACCCGCAACCAAACGGTCGTTTTCCAACTGGTCCTACGCACACTCGGACAGGCCAAAGTCAGCACCTCGGTTTCAGCCCTCACGGGTACGGACGGACTGTCCCATTGACGTGAGGCCCGCCTCATCGCAAGAGGGGCATATGAAGACCTTTTCGAATCTCTCCGCAGCCCTTCTGGCCCTGACTTTATTGGGGGCCGCGACCGCTTTCGCCCCTGCCCCGGCGAATGCGCAAGCTTTGGTTGCAAGCGTCAATGACGATCCGATCACGAGCTATGATCTGGACCAGCGCATCAAGCTGCAAAAAATTCTGAAGCGCCCCGCGACCAAAGAGGCGGCACTTGAAGGGATCATTGCCGATCGCCTGCGCCTGCGCGAACTCAAGAAATATAAACTTGAGCCAGGCACCAATGAGCGCAATTCCTCCATCGCCAAAGTCGCCGCCGAAATGAAGATGCCGCCACAGGCTCTGTTTTCGGCACTCCAATCCTCCGGCATGCCGGAAAAAGAATGGAGCGAATTTTTCAAAGCGGAAGCTGGCTGGACGATTTTAACGCGTGGCCTCAACAAAGGCCTCGAAGTCTCCGAACGCGAAGTGCGCGCCGAACTCGACAAGCGCGGTGGCAAGGTGGCCAATTCCATCGAATATCTGCTGCGCCCGATTATCTTCATCGTGCCGATCAGTGCCTCGCCCGACCAGCTGCAAGCGCGCATGCGCGAGGCGGAAAATTTCCGCACCCGATTCACCGATTGCACAAGCGGACTACAGGCAGCCCGCTCATTGCCGGAGGTCGCCGTTAAAGAACAATTTTCACGCGCCGCAAACGCGCTGCCGGAAGATGCGCGTCAGCTGATCGACAAGACGGGCGTCAACCGCCTCACGCCGCCCTCGCGCGCCGCTACCGGTATTGAAATGCTCGCCGTGTGTGGTCGGCGCGATATGCGCGATGATGTTGCCGCCGGCGAAGACATTCGCAATGAATTGCTTTCCAAGAAGATCGATGAGCTTGCTGCCAAATCCTATGCGGATCTGCGCAAGCGCGCGGTCATCGTGAAGAGATAAGATGAGCCGCGCGCCACTCATCGTCACGCAGGGCGATCCTTCAGGGATCGGCCCCGAAGTGACGCTCAAAGCATGGCGCGCGCGCAAAAGCCAAACGCAGCCTTTTTTCGTGCTGGGTGATGCAGCTTTATTTGAACGCCAAGCAGCGGCTCTCAAACTCGATGTACCGATTGCGCGAGTGTCCCCGCAAGATGCAGCCCAAGCCTTCCCCAGCGCCCTGCCTGTGGTCGATCTCGGTTTTCCCGTCAAAGGGATTGCCGGAAAACCGGACGCCGCCGATGCGCCCGCCACTATTGCCGCGATTGAACGCGGCGTGCGCATGGTGAAACAAGGCGAAGCCAGCGCCATCGTTACCAATCCGATCGCCAAAGACGTCCTCTACAAAGCGGGCTTCACCCATCCCGGACACACCGAATTTTTGGGTGAGCTGGGCGAAGCCTTATGGAGCACGCCTGTCCTACCCGTCATGATGCTATGGTCGCCGCAGCTCGCGGTCGTGCCCGTGACCATTCATGTGTCTTTGCAGCGCGCGATCAAAGACCTCACCACAGAGCTCATCGTGAAAACGGCACGCATTGTTGCGGAGGACATGCAGCGCAAATTTGCCATTGCAAAACCCCGCCTTGCGATTGCCGGGCTTAATCCGCATGCAGGCGAGAATGGCACAATGGGCCGCGAAGATCTGGATGTCGTCGCACCTGCGGTTGCACAATTGCAAGCCGAGGGTATTGATGCGCGTGGTCCCTTGCCGCCCGACACAATGTTTCATGCGGCAGCCCGCGCGCAATATGATGCGGCTCTGTGCATGTATCACGATCAGGCACTCATCCCGATCAAGACGCTCGCCTTCGACAGCGCGGTTAATCTGACGCTCGGCTTGCCGTTCATCCGCACCTCTCCCGATCACGGCACAGCATTCGATATCGCTGGCAAAGGCATCGCCGATGAAGCAAGCCTTATTGCCGCGCTTGATCTCGCGAGCCTTCTGGTGTCACGCGCATGAGCAGCGCGGATGGATTGCCGCCCCTGCGTGACGTCGTCGAGACATATGATCTCGCGGCGAAAAAATCCTTAGGGCAAAACTTTCTCTTCGATCTCAATCTGACAGGCCGCATTGCGCGCGCTTGCGGGCCGCTGGAGGGCGTGACGATTGTCGAAGTCGGCCCGGGCCCCGGAGGGCTCACACGCGCGCTGTTGAGCGAAGGTGCGAAGCAAGTGATTGCGGTCGAGCGTGATGAACGCTGTCTGCCAGCACTTGCAGAAATCGAAAGCGCCTATCCCGGCCGTTTGAAAGTCGTGCATGGTGATGCGCTCGCCACCGACTGGCGCGCGCTGGTCGCCGATGTTCAGGGCCCTGTGCGCATCTGCGCCAATCTTCCTTACAATGTCGGGACGGCTTTGCTCGTCGGCTGGCTCGAGAGCGATCCCTGGCCGCCGTGGTATGAGCGCATGGTGCTCATGTTCCAGCGCGAGGTGGCTGAGCGCATTGTCGCCACACCCGAGCAGCGCGTTGATTATGGGCGACTTGGTGTGCTGTCTGGCTGGCGCACAAAAGCGCGTATTCTTTTTGACGTGCCGCCATCAGCTTTTTCGCCGCCGCCGAAAGTCACCTCATCGATTGTGGAACTCACGCCGCGCGCGGAACTTCTGCCCTGCCATGGCAAAATCTTGTCGGCTGTCACAGCTTCAGCTTTTAATCAGCGCCGCAAAATGCTGCGCCAATCGTTGAAGGGGCTCGCCATCAACGGCAAGACGCTTGACGCGCTCGCTCTGCTTCATGGCGCAGAGATCGTTGAGACGAAACGCGCTGAAGAAGTCGATGTGGCGGGCTTTGTGCGCCTCGCCCAAATCGCTGATGAGATGAGCCGCTAGGGCTTATTCTTCTAGCAGCTGTCCCACGAAGGCATTGATCGCTTGGGCTGAGCGCGCGCGCTTCAAACGCTCGGCAATCAAAATAGCCTTCACTTGCGACAGCGCCGTCTGAATATCTTCATTGACGATGACATAATCATAGATCGGCCAGCGGGTGATTTCATTGCGCGCATTATGCAGGCGCTTGGCAATCACCTCCGCCTCATCTTCAGCGCGGCGCTCCAGACGGGCGCGCAATTCTTTCATCGATGGTGGCAGAATGAAAATCGTCACGACATCGTGGGGGGCGCGCTTCTGCACCTGCTGCGTGCCCTGATAATCAATATCAAAGAGCATATCGCGGCCCTGATTGAGCACAGCCTCAACGGGTGAGCGCGGCGTGCCATAATAATTGCCATGCACTTCCGCATATTCGAGCAGATCATCTTGCACTTTGAGACGATCAAACTCGTCCTTGGTTTTGAAATAATAATGAATGCCGTCAACCTCGCTGGTGCGGCGCGAGCGCGTCGTGACTGAAATCGACAAGGTCAGATCCAACGATTTGTCTTGCAGCAAATCGCGCGTCAACGTGGTCTTGCCTGCCCCCGAGGGCGAGGACAGGATCAACATAAGGCCACGGCGCTTGATCGGATCGTTCATGGTCATCACTCGATATTTTGAACTTGTTCGCGCAATTGCTCGATCTCGACGCGCAAATCCATGCCCGTAGCGCTGAGCGCCGGATCATTGGATTTGGCGCAAAGCGTGTTGGCTTCGCGCGAAAATTCTTGCGCCAAAAAGTCGAGCTTGCGGCCGACCGGTTGGTCGGAGGCAAGTAGCTCGCGTGCGGCGACAACATGGGCTTTGAGGCGATCCAGCTCTTCGCGCACATCAGCTTTGGCGGCGATGAGTACAGCCTCTTGATGTAGACGCGCGGGATCAAGCGCAGGGCTTGCGCCGGTCAAAGCCTCAACCGCTTGCTGCAAACGCGCGCGCACGGCTTCAGGCTTGCGGCCCGGCGCGGATTCCGCCGCTTCCGTGAGCGCAGAGATTTTCTCGACGCGCTCGCTCAAGACTTTTTGTAACGCGGCCCCTTCTGACAGGCGCGCCACAATCAATTCTTCAAGTGCCGCATCCAAACCCTTCAGCATGGCGGCCGAGAGCGCGGCAAGCGCTGCCTCATCATCAGCACTCTCGCTCACCTCAACAACACCGCGCACAGCAAGCAAACCATCCATAGAGGCGGGTTTCAGATTGCCATCGGTGGGAATAGCGCCAATCGTGTCGATGAGAGATTGCAGCAGCTCACGATTGATGCGCACCTGCGCGGGAGCGGCCTCACGCGCTAAAGTGAGCGTGGCGTAACAGGTGCCGCGCGCCAGACGTTTGGAGAGACGCGTGCGTGCTTCCGCTTCAACCTGATCAAAGCCGGGGGGCACGCGTAGGCGCAGATCAAGCCCCTTGGCATTGACCGCTTTGACTTCCCAAGACCAACGAAAGCGGTCTTGATGACCCGCTGTGCGGGCAAAGCCTGTCATGCTTTTAAGTGCCATAGATTCGGGCCCCTTCTGTCGCGCGCACCATAGAGTGCGGGAGAGGCAGCCTCAAGCTCAGGGCGTCGAAGCCCGCGTCACGCCATCAGGCACGCGCTTGGCTGAATTGAGGTCCCAGCCCTTCTTGCGCAAAGGGTCGAGCGCTGTGCCCTCAGAGGCGTCAAAAATCTTGCGCGCCGCCACACTGGCCGAAGGCACAGGCTGAAGCGCCAGCGCATCACGAGGCAGGGCTGGTGCACCCGCATCCAAATCGAGCCCACCCGTCAGGCCCAAGCGCGTCGCGCGCTCACGCTGATCGGCAAGGGTGCGCGGATCCACCGGATAGGAGGCGATATCCCCCAACTCCGGCAATTCCTCTTCGCCATCCAGCTCAATCTTGGGCTTGCGCTCAGGCGTTTTGAAAACAATCGTCTCGGAGAGAGATTCAAATTTTGGGTTACGCGCGGCCAAGCGCTTGGCCTCGCTGATGCGTGCGGCCAGAACTTGCGCAGGCCCCTGCTCTTTTGACACCTGACCTGAAAAACCAAAGCGTGCTTTCTGCGCAAATTCTTCCATGCGCGGCAAAGCATCGACCAAAGCATGGCCGGGGCCCGGCTCGTCCAGCGCACCACGCTGTCCGCGTGGTGGCGCGACATTTTTCGGACGCACATCCGGCACACCCGGATCGCCCGGCACGACGGAGGGCGCACGATCATTCGCACCGCCCGAACGTTCTTTTTCAATCTCGCGCCAACGCGCCACATTGCGATTGTGATCATCGAGCGTTTCAGCAAAAGCATGACCGCCTGTGCCATCCGCCACGAAGAAGAGATCAGCCGTCTTCATCGGATTGGCAACAGCCTCGAGCGCGGCGCGGCCGGGATTGGCAATCGGTCCCGGTGGCAGGCCTTCAATCACATACGTGTTGTAGGGCGAGGGCGCGGAGATTTCCGCGCGCGTAATGCCGCGCCCCAAAGTGCCCTTGCCGCCGACCAGTCCATAAACAATCGTCGGATCAGATTGCAGCTTCATGCGCTTCTGCAAGCGATTGATGAAGACACTGGCCACACGCGGGCGCTCATCCGCACGCCCCGTCTCTTTCTCAACAATGGAGGCGAGCGTCACCAATTCATGCGGCGTGCGCAAAGGGATGGAGGGATCGCGCTTGGCCCAGATCTGATCGACAAGCTTGCGCTGGTCATCCTGCATTTTGCGAATGAGATCGCTGCGCGACATGCCGCGCGGCACGCGATAGGTCTCAGGCAGCAAGAGCCCTTCTTTCGGCACCTCACGCAAATCGCCAGCCAGCACATCATTGTCGCGCAAGCGCTGCAAAATCTGTTCGCTCGTCAGGCCTTCTGGAACCGTGATGGCGTGGAGATAAACACGCCCTGCAATCAGCATGTCCATCACATCACGCAGGCTCGCCTCTTTCTTGAAAAGATATTCGCCGGCTTTGACATTGCCGCGGTTGCCTTCCAGCCACAGCGCAATGTTCATAAGAATAGGCGCATCGATCACACCATCATTTTCAAGCTTGGCGAGAATGTCGGGCACATCGGTGCGCGCGGGGAAATAGAGAAGCTTGTCGGAGGCGAGCGGACCGGCTGCGCGCAACTTCTGCTGTGCGAGAGAAAATCCCACAACAGAGGCGAGTGCTGCAACGAGCAGCAAAGACAGAAATGCGCTGAACAGCGAGAGCAAACCATCGCGGTTCTTGCGTTTGGGCGGAGGTGGTGGCGGGGGCGGCGCATCAGGCTGCAAAGCTTCGCCGGGCGAGCGAATTTCCTTGCGCGAAAACAGACCGGCTTTTGTCGGCGCGGGCGCGGGCGTGTCCTGCGTCTTTTGATCTTCCGTCATTGTTTCCATGCGGCTCGTCCCTAAGAACTGGAGCCTAACCTATTCCGCATCGTGGCGAAACAATGGAATGGGCCGATCCACATCTGGCCCTCCCCTTTTTTATTTTTAGACGCGACGCAAAATCACCGAAGCATTGGTGCCGCCAAAGCCAAAGCTGTTGGAAAGCACGGTGTTAATCTGCTTCTTCTTGGCGACTTTCGGCACAAGGTCAATTTGGGTTGTCACACTCGGATTGTCGAGGTTGAGCGTCGGCGGTGCAATGCCATCGCGCATGGCCAGTACGGAGAAGATCGCTTCAACCGAACCGGCTGCACCCAGCAAATGACCAATCGCTGATTTCGTTGATGACATGGTGAGCTTGGACGCTGCATCACCCACAAGACGCGTCACCGCGCCAAGTTCAATCTCGTCACCCAATGGCGTCGATGTGCCATGCGCATTAACGTAATCAAGATCATGCGGAGAAATGCCCGCACGCTTCATCGCCATTTGCATGCAACGGAATGCGCCATCACCATCTTCAGCAGGAGCCGTAATGTGATGCGCGTCACCTGACAGACCATAGCCAATCAGTTCGGCATAAATTTTCGCGCCGCGCGCTTTGGCATGTTCATATTCTTCGAGCACGACAACGCCAGCACCTTCGCCCATGACGAAACCATCGCGGTCTTTGTCATAAGGGCGCGAGCCCGCTTTCGGATTGTCATTGAAGCTCGTCGACAAAGCACGGCATGCGGCAAAGCCTGCAAGACCGATGCGATTGACAGCAGATTCTGCGCCACCCGCCACCATGACATCGGCATCGCCGAGTGCAATCAAACGACCCGCATCACCAATAGCATGCGCGCCGGTCGAGCAAGCGGTGACGACCGAATGGTTCGGGCCTTTGAGCCCGTGCATGATCGACACATAGCCAGAGGCGAGATTGATGAGACGGCCGGGAATGAAGAAAGGCGAAATACGACGCGGACCTTTTTCTTTCAAAAGGATCGACGTTTCATAAATGCCGCCGAGGCCACCGATGCCCGAGCCAATCAGCACGCCTGATGAAATCTGTTCTTCGTAGGTTTTTGGGGCCCAGCCAGAATCCTTGATCGCTTGGCCAGCTGCGGCAATTGCGTAGATGATGAAGTCATCAACTTTGCGCTGCTCTTTGGGCTCCATCCATTCATCGGCATTGAACGTGCCGTTGGAACCATCGCCGCGCGGAACCTGACAGGCGATCTGACAAGGAAGATCGGCGACTTCGAACGATTCAACGCGACCCGCGCCACTTTCGCCCGCGATCAGACGCGACCAAACATGTTCCACACCCGCGCCAAGCGGCGTGACGAGTCCAAGTCCGGTGACAACCACCCTTCTCATCATCATCGTTCCAAATACCTGCCAATGTCTGCAAGCTGGCGCCGGCTGGTGTGCCACGCCGAGAAATGGATAAGGGCCGGCATGGCCGACCCTCACACTTCAGCTCTGCCACGCATGACAGAGCATTGCGTCGATTAGGCCGAAGCCTTTTCGAGGAACTTCACCGCGTCGCCGACCGTGACAATTGTCTCAGCCGCGTCATCGGGAATTTCGACGCCGAATTCTTCTTCGAAAGCCATGACGAGCTCGACCGTGTCGAGCGAGTCAGCGCCCAGGTCGTCAATGAAATTAGCAGCATCGACAACCTTCTCGGCGTCCACGCCGAGATGCTCAATCACGATCTTCTTCACGCGCTCGGCGACATCGCTCATAGGTCAGTCCTCTTGATTTTTTAAAATTCTTGCCGGGGTTGGCCGCCCGACATGATCTCGTGGATCGCCCGCGTGCGGGCACCGTCCGAGCGCTGAAGTAACATATCCGTTTCTGATTGGCGAGACTTTCGGCCCCGCCCTTTGCGAAAGTTGGGACTTATCCGCAACCCCCTCAAATCATTGCCATTCCACCATTCACATGGAGGGTGGCGCCGGTCACATAGCCGGCCTCGCGGCTGGCCAGATAGACGCAAGCCGAGGCTATGTCTGCGCCAGCGCCCAGTCGACCCGCCGGAATGGTCGCCAAAATCGATTCTTTCTGCTTCTCGTTGAGCGCATCTGTCATCGGGCTTTCAATAAAGCCGGGCGCCACGCAATTGACCGTGATGCCGCGCGAGGCGACTTCAGCGGCAAGCGACTTGGACATGCCGATCATGCCAGCCTTGGAGGCGGCATAATTGCCCTGTCCCGGATTGCCGGTGACGCCCACAACTGAGGTGATGGAAATGACGCGGCCAAAACGGCGCTTCATCATGCCCTTCATGCAGGCGCGCGCCAGGCGGAAGGCCGAGGTCAGATTGACGTTGATGACCTGCTCCCAGTCCTCATCCTTCATGCGCATGAAGAGACCATCGCGGGTGATGCCCGCATTATTGACCAGAATATCGACCTGACCCATAGCCGCTTCTGCCGCCGGGACGAGAGCTTCCACCGCATCCTTGTCGCCCAGATTGCAGGGCAAAATATGGACGCGCTCGCCCAATTCCTTAGCTAGCGCTTCGAGCGCTTCGGCCCGCGTGCCGGAAATGCCAACGGTGGCGCCCTGCGCATGAAGCGCGCGGGCAATCTGGCCGCCGAGGCCGCCAGTGGCGCCCGTCACAAGGGCATTGAGACCGGAAAGCTCAAACATGGGGACGCTCCTTATTTCGGCAAAGCGGCAAAGGCTTCGATATCGGCAGGCGTATTGATGGCCGTGCCTGTGGCTGTGTCAGCGATGCGTTTCACAAGGCCTGACAGCACCTTGCCTGAGCCGAGTTCATAAAATGAATCAACGCCTTCACGTGCCATATAAGCAATGCTCTCGGCCCAGCGCACCGTGCCGGTGACCTGTTCGACGAGATGGCGGCGGATGGCTTCCGGATCCGAGACCGGGCTTGCCAAGACGTTCGCCACGAGCGGCACGCAGGGTGCTTTCATCGACACATTGGCGAGCGCCTCAGCCATAGCATCAGCCGCGGGCTGCATGAGCGCGCAGTGGAAGGGAGCGGAAACCGGCAGAAGGATCGCGCGCTTGATGCCCTTGGCTTTGGCAATTTCCATGGCGCGTTCAACGGCCGCCTTGTGGCCGGAAGCCACCACCTGACCACCACCATTATCATTAGCGATCTGGCAGACCTGGCCCTGAGCGGCTTCTTCAGCAATGGCGACACCCGTCGCGTAATCGGCGCCGAGCAAGGCGGCCATGGCGCCCTCGCCCACAGGCACGGCTTTCTGCATAGCGTCGCCACGCAGGCGCAAGAGGCGGGCTGTATCGGCAACAGAGAAAGTGCCGGCCGCGGCCAGCGCCGAATATTCACCCAGCGAATGGCCGGCGATGAATTTGGCTTGGGTCGCGATATTGAGGCCCGCATGGGCTTCGAGCACGCGGGTGACCGCGAGGCTGACCGCCATCAGAGCGGGCTGGGCATTGGCAGTGAGGGTGAGGTCGCCTTCCGGGCCTTCGAACATCAGGGCCGAAAGCTTCTGGCCCAAAGCCTCATCGACTTCGGAAAAGACCGCGCGGGCTTCGGCAAATGTTTCGGCAAGGGCTTTGCCCATGCCAACTGCCTGAGAACCCTGACCGGGGAAGATAAAAGCACGTGCCATATGGGAAGCCTCGTTGCGCCCTGCTGCTTGAGCCGCGCAGTGACATGCGCGCTCCCCTCAAGTCAAGGGGCGGGATCACGCATGCTTTTATCGTTGGAGCCTCTTGCAACTGCGAAGGAGCGCGAAGAGACTGCGCACATCTCTCGAATCGTAGGCGTTTTGAAGACATGGCGGCTCTGGGTAAATCATGTGGCGAATGCACAATGTGCTGCCAGGTGCTCACAATTGAGCATTTCAACAAGGACGCCGGTGTCTTGTGCCAGCATTGCGTGCTCGGCGGTGGCTGCAAGATTTACAAAAAGCGCCCCGACGTCTGTCAGGATTACGAGTGCGACTGGATGATGGAACGCTCCATCCCCTCGACGCTACGCCCCGACAAAGTCGGCACGATTTTGATGGAAGATGCAGATTCCGACGAATATCAGGCCGTCTGCGACCCCAAGAAACCCATGGCTTGGCGCCATCCGCTGGTGTTCAAATTCCTTCTCGCCAAGGCGAAGGAAGGCCGCACGGTCGTCGCCAAAGCGGGCGAAAAAGCTTGGCGCATTTACGACAACGGGCATGTTGCTCCTTGGTCGTGAGACCCCGCCGTCATTGCGAGGAGGCCTAAAAGGCCGACGCGGCAATCCAGGGGCCGCACGTGAGGCCACTGGATTGCTTCGCTTTCGCTCGCAATGACGGCGAAGAGGCTGCCACCCATGACCGTTCGTCCAAGTGAGTACCCCCTCCCTTCCCACTTGCACCCTGCCCGAAAACCTCTATAAAGCGCGCTTCGCATGCTTCCGGCCGGGGGCTGAACGGAAGGTCGCTCCATGAGCGGCAGGGCTTCGAAAACCCGTCTTCCCGTGTTCCCGCCTTCGAAATGTATTCCGTCGGGCCTCTCTCCGGGCTCGAAGGGCTCCGCGCCAGCGGCATGACGAGAACAGAGAAAGGCAATCAAATGGCTCTCTATGAGCATATTTTCCTTGCCCGTCAGGACGTGACCGCCCAGCAGGTGGAAACAATGACGGAGCAATTCAAGGGCGTGATCGAAGCCAATGGTGGCAAGGTCGCCAAGATTGAATATTGGGGCGTGAAGTCCCTCGCCTACCGGATCAAGAAGAACCGCAAGGCGCATTTCTCGCTGCTCAACATTGATGCGCCGTCGGCCGCTGTTGCCGAAATGGAACGTCTGCAGTCGATCAACGAAGACGTGCTGCGCGTCATGACGATCCGCGTCGAAGAACATGAAGAAGGTCCGTCGGCCATGATGCGCAAGCGTGATGATGCCGATCGCGATGAACGCGGTGGTGATCGCGGCGATCGTCGTGGTCCGGGCGGCCGTGGTGACTCGGGCCGTGCGCCCCGTCCCCGTCGTGACGAATTTTCCAACGAAGGAGGCTTCTAATGTCAGCACCTGCTCGTCGCCCCTTCTTCCGTCGTCGCAAGACCTGCCCCTTCACGGGCCCGAATGCGCCGAAGATCGACTTCAAGGATACACGTCTGCTCTCGCGCTACATTTCTGAGCGCGGCAAGATCGTGCCCTCGCGTATTACGGCGGTGTCCGCCAAGAAGCAGCGTGAACTGGCTCAGGCCATCAAGCGCGCCCGCTTCCTGGGCCTGCTGCCTTACGTGATCGCTTAAAAAACGAAATCGCCTCTCCCTGCCTCAAAACAGGGAGAGGTTTTGTCCGGAATGGTCCGGACAAAAGGCTGGACGGACTTTTTCCGCCCTAACCGTTTCCAACGGGACAGTCTGAAAAACGCATGTTGTTCAAAGCCGCCATAGCACTCGGCGCGGGTCTCGCGTCCGCCCTGCTCTTCTTCATTCCGGTGAAGGGGACCACGGCTGCCATGTTGCTGGCTTTTGTTGGGCCGCTGCCGATCATGATCGCCGGCCTTGGCTTTGGAACCATCACCTCAATTGCCGCAACTTTGGCTGGCGCCGCGGCTCTTGCCGTAGCTCTCACGCCCGCTTTCGCGCTGTTCTTCATTCTCACGCTCGGCCTGCCCGCGACCTTGCTGGCCCGTTTGGCGTCTGCCCGTCGCGATGTGGTTGTGGGCGAGAGCGATGAGACGATTTCCATCCCCGCCTATTCCAAAGGTCAGATGCTGGCCTGGGTTGCCACATTATCGTGCTTGATCGCGCTGGTGCCACTCACGGTCATGGCGATGCGCGGCATGGATGTGGATGAAACCGCGCGTCAACTCGCGCCCGCCATCCGCGCTTTCTTCCGCGGTGAAAGCAATATTCCCTATGCCATGTCAGCGCGTGAATTTGCGCGCATGGCGGTACTCGCTTTCCCGGCCATGTTTGCAGCGTCGAGCACTTTGATGTTGGCCTTCAATCTGTGGATCGCGGCCAAAGTCGCGCGCACATCCGGTGTGATGGAACGCGAAGACAGCGACATTCCTTTTGAACTGCGCCTGCCGCGCGACAGTCTCTTTGTGCTCTTTGCCGCCATTGCGGCCTGCACTTTGGGTGAAATGCCGCGCGCCATTGCCTCGACACTGGCAGCAGCCTTCCTCACCGCCTATGCGCTGCACGGTCTGGCTGTGGTGCATGGATTTTTGCGCGGCAATCCGGTTCGCGGAGCGCTGCTCTTTGGCCTTTATGCCCTCATTGCGATGATGGCTTGGCCTCTTCTTCTCACGGCGGCTATCGGCATGTTCGACAGCCTCATTCCCCTCACCCGGCATCGGGCACCCCCGCCCGCTGCTGCTTAATTTCGATTCAAAGGAGTCTTCCCATGCATGTCATTCTTCTCGAACGTATCGCCAAGCTCGGCCAGATGGGCGATGTCGTCCGCGTTAAGGACGGTTTCGCCCGTAACTTCCTGCTGCCACGCGGCAAGGCCCTGCGCGCCAACGAATCCAACAAGAAGCATTTTGAAGGCCAGCGCGCACAGCTCGAAGCCCGCAATCTGGAACTGAAGAAGGAAGCTCAGGCTGTGGCCGATAAGGTCGACGGCAAGACTTTCGTCATCATCCGCCAGGCGGGTGAAACCGGCCAGCTCTACGGCTCGGTCTCGACGCGCGACATTGCTGAAGCCATTACCGCTGGCGGCGTGTCTGTGAACCGCAATCAGGTTGTGCTCTCGACCCCGATCAAGAACCTCGGCCTGCACACTCTGCCCGTGCAGATGCATGCGGAAGTTGAAGCCAAGATCGTCGTCAACGTCGCCCGCTCGGCCGACGAAGCTGAACGTCAGGCCAAGGGCGAAGAGCTCAATACGATCGAAGAAACCTCGCTCGATGATCTGGGCCTCGAAGTCGGCGCGGCACTGGCTGATGCCGGCGGCAGCCTCGGCGACCGCTAAGCTTCTTTCGCTTTCCAAAGCAAAGCCCGCGACGCAAGTCGCGGGCTTTTTTTGTTGCCGATCCCGCCCAAAACGGTTCAGCTCAAGCTGTTCTTTGATTCATTTTGGGAGGCACGCCATGCGTTTGGTGCTCGCCATTTGTTGTTTGATGATGCCGGGGGCCGCACAGGCCATTACCCTCACCCAGAAAGGTGATGCCGCCTATCTGTCTGGAGCCATCACGCCGGGGGCTTATGTCACTCTGCGCGAATTTCTGGCCGAACCACGCAGCACAAAGTTGCGCGTCCTTTATCTGACAAGCCCGGGGGGCAAAGTCGAAGATGCAACGCTGATGGCGCGTGATATTCGGCGCGCTGGTCTCATCACGGCTGTTGATGGCACGAAACCCTGCCGAAGCGCCTGCACCATGCTGTTTGCTGCTGGCGTCTCGCGCCATTACTTCAATCACGCAAAGGTCAAGGATGAATTGCTCGACAAATATCAAGGCCGCGCTGGTCTCGGCTACCATCAAGCTCACGGGTCGGGCATTTCAGGAAAAGAACGCACCTATAGTGGGCGCGGCACACAGAATCTGATCAATGTCTATTATGAGCATGGCAGTCCGGCGGCAGCCGGTTTTGCGACCAAAGCAGGCCAAAACCAGATGTATTTTGTCTCCGGCCCAACTGCACTCGCCAATGGTCTGGCCACTTCTCTTTCGCCCCCATGAGTCAAGATCAACTTTTGTGCTTTGTGAGAGCCTGTGCGTAACGGGAATGATCTCGCTCTTGCGCAATTGTGTATGTGTCAAGGCCTCGCAGTTATGCGCGAAGGGTGCCATGACAAACGCCCCGGCGCGGACGTCATCTTCCGCTAAGGGTCCAACAAAAAAACCGCCTGCCCCGAACTCTGGAAGTCTGAGACGTCATGTCCGCCGTCGAACAATATACCGGTCGTTTCAATCTCGTGCCGGCGGATCCGTCTGCGCCCGCCTATCGGACGCCCCCGCATAATATCGAAGCTGAACAAGCTTTGCTCGGCGCGATCCTCGTCAACAACGAGGCCTATGATCGCGTCTCGGATTTTCTTGCCCCCGACCATTTTTCCGAAGAATTGCACCGGCGCGTCTATGACGTGATGATGCAGCTGATCAAGGCGGGCAAGATTGCGACGCCCGTCACGCTCAAGACATTTCTCGGCGATCATGATTTGGGCGGCATTACCCTGCCGCAATATTTGGCGCGTCTGGCGGCCGAAGCCACCACCGTCATCAATGCGCATGATTATGGCCGCACGATTTATGATCTGGCGGTGCGCCGCCACCTGATCAACATTGGCGAAGACATCGTCAACACGGCCTATGATGCGCCCGTCGATGCGGCGCCGCGCACCCAAATTGAAGAGGCGGAACGCCGCCTCTATGAAATTGCCGAACAGGGCAAATATGACGGCGGCTTCCAGACCTTCCATTCCGCGCTGAAGTCGGCGGTCGATATGGCCGCCAATGCCTATGAGCGCGACGGCAAGCTCGCCGGTATTTCGACCGGCATGATCGACCTCGACAAGAAAATGGGTGGCCTGCAGCGCTCCGACCTTGTGATTGTCGCAGGTCGTCCGGGCATGGGTAAGACGGCGCTCGCCACCAATATCGCTTTCAACATTGCCAAGGCCTATGAGAGCCGCCTCAAACCTGATGGCACGCATGAGACGATCAATGGCGGCATTGTCGGTTTCTTCTCGCTCGAAATGGCGGCCGAGCAATTGGCAACACGTATCATCGCCGAGCAATCGGGCGTGGCGGGTTATAAAATCCGTCGTGGTGATATGACCGAGCAGGAATTCCACCGCATCGTGGAAGCTTCCAAACAGATGCAGCAGATTCCCTTCTACATCGACCAGACAGGCGGCATTTCGATCGCCCAGCTGGCTGCGCGTGCGCGCCGCCTCAAGCGCCAGCGTGGCCTTGATCTTCTGGTGGTGGACTATTTGCAGCTGCTCACCGGCTCCAAGAGCAAGGGCGAAAACCGCGTGCAGGAATTGACCGAAATCACCACCGGTCTGAAAGCCCTCGCCAAAGAGATGAACGTGCCGATCATGGCGCTGTCACAATTATCGCGTCAGGTGGAAAACCGTGACGACAAGCGCCCGCAATTGTCGGACTTGCGTGAATCGGGCTCGATCGAACAGGACGCCGACGTGGTCTGCTTCGTCTATCGCGAAGAATATTATCTCAATGCCAAGCAGCCGATGCCGGGCACGCCCGAGCATATGACCTGGCAGACCGAGATGGACCGCGTGCATGGCCGCGCTGAAGTGATCATCGGCAAACAGCGTCACGGCCCCACGGGCACGGTGGAACTGTCGTTCGAAGCGGAAATGACGCGCTTCGGCAATCTCGCACAGGATGATCATCTGCCGGAGCAGATGTGAGCGTCGTGACTTTTTCGTCCGGCCCCCAGCGCGAGGAGGCGCAAGCCATCCTCACCATTGATCTTGGCGCGCTCGCCGAGAATTGGACGCTGTTGTCGGCACGCGTTGAGCCTGCCGAATGCGGCGCTGTGGTGAAAGCCGATGCTTATGGCACCGGTATTGAAGCGGCGGTTCCCGCTCTTGCAAAGGCTGGTTGCAAAACATTCTTTGTCGCCCATGCGAGCGAAGGCGTGCGCGTGCGCAAAGTGGCGCCGCAGGCCACGATCTATGTGTTGAATGGTCTTTTGCCACAGTCGATCCCGACGTTGATCGCGCATGATTTGCGTCCAGTCTTGGGCTCGATGGACAATGTGGCAGCTTGGCAAAATGTGCCGGGCATGCGCGCTTGTGCTTTGCATGTCGATACCGGCATGAACCGTTTGGGTCTCGCGCCGCATGATGTGGCTGGCGCGATGAGCAAAAATATTGCGGTCGATCTTTTGATGACGCATTTCGTCTCGTCGGAAGAGGCGAGTGATGCGACCAATGATATTCAGATCGCGCGCTTTGCTGCCATTCGCAACGCCGCCCCGCATGCGCGCACGTCGCTGGCCAATTCATCTGGGCTGTTTCTGCCGCAAAAACCTTATGGCGATCTCGTGCGTCCCGGTTATGCGCTTTATGGTGGCAATCCGACGCCTGACCAAAAAAATCCCATGCGCGCCGTGGTCAGCCTCGAAGCGCCGCTTCTGCAAATCCGTACAATCGAGGGTGGCGATAAGGTTGGCTATAATGCGCAATGGACCGCCAAGCGCCGCACGAAACTAGCGACCATTGGCATTGGCTATGCCGACGGCCTGCCGCGCGCCGCGATGGCCACAGACATTCGCCCCGGTGGTGAAGCGATGGTGGCGGGTGTGCGCTGTCCTTTCGCGGGACGCGTGTCGATGGATCTCACTGTGATTGACGTGAGCGATGTGACCGATGCCGCGCTGAAAGACGCGCGCGCGCAATTGCTGTGCGAAGAGATCACGGTGGATGATCTGGGCCTGCGTTCAGCCACGATCGGCTATGAGATTTTGACGCGGCTCGGCGCGCGTTATCATCGGCGCTACATTTAACGGCTCGGCATTGCGCGGCGCGAACTTACGCAACATGGGTGCTATGGATTGCCACGTCGGGCTTTGCCCTCCTCGCAATGACGGGGCTGGGAGTGGTGCATGTTTTCTTACAGCGCGTGCTCCAGCCAACACGCAAGCCACCTCACCGTCGTCATTGCGAGGAGCGCAGCGACGCGGCAATCCATGGCGCGAACCTGCGCAGCATGGGTGCTATGGATTGCCACGTCGGGCTTTGCCCTCCTCGCAATGACGGGGCTGGGCGTGGTGCATGTTTTCTTACAGCGCGTGCTCCAGCCAACACGCAAGCCACCTCTCCGTCGTCATTGCGAGAAGCGCAGCGACGCGGCAATCCATGGCGCGAACATGCGCAGCATGGGTGCTGTGGATTGCCGCGTCGGGCCTTGCCCTCCTCGCAATGACGGGGTTGGGGGTGGCAGATTCTGTCGCCTCACGTTTTAGCACCCCTAGCCAAGTTGCGTTTGTTCTGGTATTGTTCTCATCTTGAATCGACGAGAGGCAATTTCCATGGCCAAGGCCCGTTCCCAATTTGTTTGCCAGAGCTGCGGCGCTTTGAGCCAAAAATGGGCGGGGCGCTGTGAGGCCTGCGGCGAGTGGAACTCCATCATTGAGGAAACGGGGAGCTCCGGCATCGGCGCCCAGCAGGCGATTGGCGCGCGCAAGGGCCGTGTCTTTGCTCTTGAAGGGCTTGATGGCGAAAACCGCCCCGCCCCGCGCATTGTCACCGGCATTGGTGAACTTGACCGCGTCACCGGCGGCGGCTTTGTGCCAGGCTCTGTGCTGCTGCTCGGCGGCGAACCCGGCATCGGCAAATCCACCCTTTTGATCCAGAGCTGTGCCACTCTGGCCAATAAGGGCCATCGGGTTGTCTATATATCGGGCGAAGAAGCGGTGGCGCAGGTACGGCTGCGCGCCGAGCGACTGGGCCTTGCCAAAGCACCCGTGGAACTCGCCGCAGAAACCAGCGTCGAAGATATTGTCGCCACGCTCTCGCAAGGTGAGCGTCCTGCTTTGGTTGTGATCGACTCCATCCAGACCATGTGGACGGACAAGGTTGAAGCAACGCCCGGCACGGTGACGCAGGTGCGCGGTGCCGCCCAAGCTCTCATCCGCTATGCCAAAACCACCGGCGCCACGGTCATTCTCGTTGGCCATGTCACCAAGGATGGACAGATTGCCGGTCCGCGTGTGGTTGAACATATGGTCGATGCCGTGGTCTCGTTTGAAGGCGATGGCGGCCACCATTTCCGCATTTTGCGCGCGGTGAAAAACCGCTTCGGGCCGACAGATGAAATCGGCGTTTTTGAAATGACAGGTCTTGGCCTGTCGGAAGTCTCCAATCCCTCGGCCCTGTTCCTAGCGGGCCGTGACGCCTCGGCGCCGGGCGCTGCCGTCTTTGCCGGCATGGAAGGCACAAGGCCCGTGCTCGTTGAAATACAGGCCTTGGTGGCCCCCTCTTCGCTCGGCACACCGCGCCGCGCCGTGGTGGGCTGGGAATCCTCGCGCCTGTCCATGGTCATCGCGGTGCTGGAAGCCCATGCGGGCGTGCGGCTAGGCCAGCATGACGTCTATCTGAATGTGGCGGGCGGGCTCAAAATCGGCGAGCCTGCGGCTGATCTGGCCGCGGCGGCTGCTCTCATCTCATCACTGACGGGAGCGCGTCTGCCGGCCGATACGGTGTTTTTTGGCGAAATCGGCCTCTCGGGCGCCATTCGCCCCGTGGTTCACACCGGATTGCGCCTCAAAGAGGCGGCGAAACTGGGCTTTGCCAGCGCCGTGGCGCCAGCCTCCGTGCGAGAGGGTGAAACGCCTGCCATTCCGACACGCGCCTGCGGCCATATTTCAGCTTTGGTGGTAGATATTGCGGCCGGCAGCACGCAAGAACGCGATCGCCCGCGACCTCAAGCTGTGCGCGCGTGAGTTGTGCGCAGAGGCGCCAAAAGGGGTGACGGGACTGAAGTCATTGGGCTATAGAGGTCGCGCGCGAGCGAACCTCGCGTTTCCGTGAGTCGTGCCTGCCGTCTAAGGCTTTTGAAATCATGCCCTCATATCTCGATCTTGGACTGATCATCATCGTCCTGATCTCGGCCTTGCTTTCGATGTTGCGCGGCTTCACGCGCGAAGTGCTTGCCATTGCTTCCTGGGCTATTGCGGCTTTTGCTGCTTACCAATTCCACCCGCTGCTTTTGCCAACGATGAAAAATTACATCGGCAAAGAACAATTGGCGCTGGCGGCTGCCGTTGCGGCCATCTTCTTTGGCACGCTGATTGTCGTGTCGATCATTACGGTGAAATTGTCGGACGTGATTTTGGACTCGCGCATTGGCGCGCTGGACCGTTCGCTCGGTTTCGTCTTTGGCGCGGTGCGCGGGCTGCTGCTCTGCGTTGTCGCCTTCTACTTCTATTCCTGGCTTGTGCCGCCCAAGAACCAGCCCGACTGGATCAAGACTTCGCGCACAGCCCCCATCCTGACCGTCACTGGCGAGGGCCTGTTGGCCATGCTGCCAGATGATCCGGAAGGCATGATGAAATCTTTCCGTCGCCCAAAAGGTGACGAGCCGACGCCGGAAGAAAATGTTCCGCCTGCCACGTCCCAACCGGGGCGTCGCACGTAACAGTTTTGACGGTGTGAAGGCCCCCCGTGCGGATTCGCGCATGTGACAGGGGCGTCGGCAAGACTTATGGAGAGGCGTGTCATCTCGCGGCACGCCACAGGCCCGATGGTCCGATGGAGACAGCCATGGTGAGCGCACCCTCTTCGCAGGACGATTTCGATCTCGACGGCGACCGCCTGCGTGAAGAATGCGGCGTGTTTGGTGTGTTTGGCCATCCGGATGCGGCGGCGATCACAGCTCTCGGTTTGCACGCGCTTCAGCATCGCGGGCAAGAAGCTGCCGGCATTGTGGCTTTCGACGGAAAACGCTTTTCGTCTGAGCGTCGCCTTGGCCTTGTCGGCGACCATTTCTCCAATCGCAATCTGATCGAACGCCTGCCCGGCACAGCCGCCATCGGCCATGTGCGCTATTCGACAACGGGCGAAACCATTTTGCGCAATGTCCAGCCTTTGTTTGCCGAACTCGATTCCGGCGGCTTTGCGGTGGCGCATAATGGCAATCTGACGAATGGTTTGACGTTACGCCGCGACCTCATCAAGGAAGGCGCGATTTATCAGTCGACATCTGACACGGAAGTCGTGCTGCATCTGGTTGCGCGTTCGCGCAAACCCAAAATTCTTGATCGCTTCATTGAAGCTTTGCGCCAGATCGAAGGCGCTTATTCGCTCGTTGGCCTGTCCAACAAGAAACTGATCGGCGCGCGTGATCCGCTCGGCATTCGCCCGCTGGTGCTGGGCGAACTCGATGGCTGCTATATTCTCGCATCAGAAACCTGCGCGCTGGATATTATTGGTGCGCGTTTCGTGCGTGATATTGAAAATGGCGAAGTCGTCGTGATTTCGGAAAGCGGTGTCGAGAGCCACAAGCCCTTCCCGCCCGTGCCGATGCGCCCCTGCATCTTCGAATATATTTACTTCGCCCGCCCCGATTCCTATGTGCATGGCCGCCATGTCTATGATGTGCGCAAGCGCATGGGTGCGGAACTCGCACGTGAATCCCATGTCGATGCTGACGTCATCGTGCCAGTGCCCGACTCCGGCGTGCCGGCGGCCATTGGCTATGCGCAGACATCGGGCATTCCGTTTGAACTGGGCATCATCCGCAATCATTATGTCGGCCGCACCTTCATTCAGCCGACGCAAAGCGTGCGCGAGCTTGGCGTGCGGATGAAACATTCGGCCAATCGCTCGGTGATCGAGGGCAAGCGCATTGTGCTCATCGATGACTCGGTGGTGCGTGGCACGACATCTGTAAAAATTGTGCGCATGATGCGCGAAGCGGGCGCGAAGGAAGTGCATTTCCGCATTTCGTCGCCGCCCATCACGCATCCCGATTATTACGGGATTGATACGCCCGAGCGCGAAAAGCTGTTGGCAGCGACCCATTCGCTCGAAGAGATGCGTGAATATATGGGCTGTGACTCGCTGGCCTTCATTTCGGTCGATGGCATTTACCGCGCCATGGGCTATGAGAAGCGCGATCCTGTGCGCCCGCAATTCACCGATCATTGCTTCACCGGCGATTATCCGACGAACCTCACCGACGTGCGTGGCGAGACGCCGCGCCAGCAGCTTTCGCTGCTCGCCGAAACGGGCTGATCCATGTCAGGCATTTTGAAAGATCGTATTGCGCTGGTGACAGGCGCCTCGCGTGGTATTGGCCGCGCAGTCGCGCTCGAACTTGCTCGCCAAGGCGCGCATGTGATTGCGCTGGCCCGCACACAAGGCGCGCTCGAAGAGCTGGATGACGAAATCCGCAAGCTTGGTGGCGAAGCCACCCTTGTGCCCTGCGACTTGAAAGATTTCGATGCGCTCGACCGCCTTGGTGCGGCGATTTATGAGCGTTGGAAGAAGCTCGACATTCTCGTTGCCAATGCGGGGATCCTCGGTCCCATCACGCCGATCTCGCATATTGATCCACCCAAATGGGATGAAGCGATCCAGGTCAATGTGACGGCCAATTACCGTCTCATCCGCTCGCTTGATATTTTGCTGCGTGCCTCCGATGCAGGCCGCGCAGTCTTTGTGTCGTCAGGCGCCGGACATAAAGCCAATTTCAGTCCTTATCGCGCGGCCTATTCTGTGACGAAGGCAGCGCTTGAAGGCCTGGCGCGCACTTATGCAGCTGAGACCGTGACGACATCACCCGTGAAAGTGATGATTGCCAACCCCGGCCCATTGCGCACGAAAATGCGCGCGGCTGTCGCACCGGGTGAAGATCCAATGAGCCTGCGCACGCCGGAAGAATTCGCGCCGAAACTGGCAGCCCTCTGCGCGCCAAGCTGGACACAAAGCGGCCAGCTCTATGACTTTGCGAGCGACAGTGTGAAGAGTTTTAAAGCGCCGGAATAATTACCGGCGCTTTCTTCCCTCATAGGGGTTCTTGGGCATACGCTTGGTGATGCGGATCGGCACGCCTTTGAGATCGAATGTCTCGCGCATGCCATTGATCAGAAACCGCTCATAGCTGGTCGGCAATTCATCGAGCTGATTGCCGAAAATCACAAAATGCGGCGGGCGCGCTTTGGCCTGCGTCATATAGCGGATTTTGATACGCCAACCCGACACAGCAGGTGGCGGCGTCTTTTCAATCACAGCACCGAGCCAACGATTGAGCTTGCCCGTCGAGATGCGGCGGTTCCAAGTTTCATGCACGCGGATGATCGCGGCCTGAAACTTATGCAAGCCCTGCCCCGTGAGGCCGGAGACTGGCACAACCGGCATGCCTTTGACCTGCGGCAAAAGGCGATCAGCCTCTTCACGCAATTCCTGCAATTTCACCTGATCGTTGACGAGGTCCCATTTGTTGAGACCAATCACCAGCGCACGACCTTCGCGCGCGACGAGATCAACAATGGTCAGATCCTGCTTCTCGAAAGGAATGGTCGCATCCAAAAGCACAACCACAACTTCGGCGAAGCGGACGGCGCGAAGCGCATCAGCAGCGGCGAGCTTTTCGAGTTTGTCGACGACATTGCCGCGCTTGCGCAGGCCTGCCGTATCAAACAACTTCACCTTGCGGTTTGAGCCGTCAGCCAAAGTCCATTCCGTTTCAACGGAAATGGAATCGCGCGTAATGCCTGCTTCCGGGCCCGTGAGCAGACGCTCTTCACCCAGAATGCGGTTGAGCAAAGTGGATTTGCCTGCATTGGGGCGCCCCACCACTGCAATGCGCAAAGGCTTGGTGACGTCGAGTTCGGTGCCGTCTTCTTCATCGTCGAAGATTTTCGCTTCGTCGACTTCAATTTCATCATCTTCGCGCAAATGTTCTTCGGGCATCGCGGCGCGGATGGAATCATACAGCTCACCCAGACCTTCGCCATGTTCGGCCGAAACGGGGAGCGGATCGCCAAAGCCTAGCGTGAAGGCTTCATAAAAACCCTGATCGCCCTGTTTGCCTTCGGCCTTGTTGGCCAGCAACAAAATGGGCTTGCTAGCGCGACGCACGAGCTGTGCGAAATGGCGGTCAGAGGGCGTCACACCGACGCGCGCATCAATGACGAAGAAAATCATATCGGCTTGTTCGATCGCCGCTTCCGTCTGCATGCGCATGCGCTCAGACAAAACGCCTTCGTCATTTTGCTCAAGACCCGCCGTGTCGATGATCGTGAAGCGCAGGTCAGCCAGCTTGCCTTCGCCCTCGCGACGGTCGCGTGTCACACCCGGCCGGTCATCGACCAGCGCGAGCTTTTTGCCGACGAGCCGGTTGAACAACGTCGACTTGCCGACATTCGGTCGGCCGATAATGGCGATTGTAAACGACATGAAACCTTACTTCTTGCCACCCGCGACAAGACCGAGGAGTGCTTCGGCACGCTGACGGATTTCACCGTGCGCATTGGCATCCGTTAAATTCATATCAAGGCATTTGGCCGCTGAATCAAGATC
>CANGFE010000013.1 GCA_947453155.1 Beijerinckiaceae bacterium
GAGCTGCCCCATTTTGCGGGCATTAATACGTTTCTCAAAGCGCCCTATGTCGAAAATGTCCGTGATGTCGCCAAATATGATGCGGCTGTGCTGGGCATCCCGTTTGATTCCGGCACCACCTATCGTCCGGGCACACGCTTTGGGCCGCAAGGCATCCGTCGTATTTCCGCGCTCTATACGCCCTATAATTATGAGCTCGGTGTCGATCTGCGCGAGCAGATGACGCTTTGCGATGCGGGGGACGTGTTCACTATTCCCGGCAATCTCGAAAAAAGCTTTGACCAGATTTCACGTGGTGTTTCGCATGTCTTCTCGTCTGGGGCTTTGCCGATCATGTTGGGCGGTGATCATTCCATTGGTTTTCCTTGCGTGCGCGGCATTGCTGAATGCACGTCGAAGCGAATCGGTATCATTCATTTCGACCGTCACATCGATATTCAGGAGCGCGATCTTGATGAGCGCATGCATACAACGCCGTGGTTCCATGCGACCAATCTTCCCAATGTGAAGCCGACCAATCTGGTGCAGCTGGGCATTGGTGGCTGGCAAGTGCCGCGTGCGGGTGTGCAGGTTGCGCGTGATCGCAACACAAATGTTTTGACGATTGCCGATATTGAACGCATCGGCCTCGAAAAGACGGCGGAGATTGCGCTCGAGCTCGCGTGGAAAGATGCCGATGCCGTCTATATTTCCTTCGATGTGGATTCGATTGATTGCGGCTTCGTGCCGGGCACCGGCTGGCCGGAACCGGGTGGATTCTTGCCGCGCGAGGCGTTGAAAATTCTGGGTCTGGTAGCAGCTGAAGGGCTCTGTGGACTGGAAGTGGTCGAAGTCTCGCCGCCTTATGATACGTCGGACATTACCGCTTTGTTTGGTACGCGCGTTGTGGTCGAGGCCTTGGGCTCGATGGTGGCCAATGGCAAGCTTGGCTCGCATCGCTCGCTCATCGACAAGCCGGTCAAATTTTAAGGCGAGGAGCCATCATGCATCGCGGACATGACCATCATCATGATGACGGCGGCGCGCCCGGCGCCCATTTGCACATGGGGCATAATGGCGGGCAGGGCGCTGTTCAATGGCAGACGCCGCATCTGGCGGGCGGGGCAGCGCCACAAACGTCGGTGGCCTCGGAGACCGATCTTGATCTTGTCGAGACCAGCTTCGTCGAGACGTTTCCTCTTGCAGCAGATCCTGTGAGCTTCCTGCGGTTGGCTGGAATTCCATTCTCCGGTCGTGCTCCTGATGGTGCGACGTTGCAATTGCTTCGTGTAGAAATTGATGACCGCACGGATGTGGGTGTGCTCGCTCCGACGATAGGCGGCGGCTATCATTATGATCCCCTGCCGGGGCGGCTGAATTCAAGGCGCAAATCGCTCAAATTTGCATATTTTGACGGTCAAAATCTCCGGCTGCTTAGCTTGGAGCAATCGAAAAAAATATCGGTGTGATAGAGCAAGAGTGCTTACTGCTGAGTAGAAACTTGGTCACGATCGTCTGTTAACGACCCAAATCTTGGTTTTAGATTATGGTTCTGATGCATAACCCTCGGTGGCAGCGGGTCCCCGCAACCAAATCCTAAAGCACACACATCAAAACGCCCCTTGAGTTCGCACTTCGGGGCGTTTTTTTTGCTCCCTCGCATGCTGCACGAATGTTGGCGAGCTCGCCTCCGTAGGGACTTGAGGCGCCACGCGTGGCTCACAGGGCCAACCTTCAAAACGGAAACCTGCTTCCAGATGGCGCTTGCAGATTATTTCGAGTGCGGCAGCAATTTTCCCTCTTTACCGTCACAGAGCCATTAAAATCAGTGACTTAGCGCGTCATTCGTTTGTCATGAAGCTCCGGTACCCACTGTCTCATCGGAGAGGAAGCCGATCTTCCTCGCGGTATAAAAAGGTGTCTCATGAAATTCAGCCAATTGTTCTGCTCAGCCCTTGTCGCCGGTGTGGCGCTGGTGGGTCTGTCCAATGCCCAGGCTGCCGATATTACCGGCGCCGGCGCGACCTTCCCCTATCCGATCTATTCCAAGTGGGCGGATAGCTATAAGACCGAGACTGGCAATTCGCTGAACTATGCTTCGGTTGGCTCGGGCGCTGGCATTAAGCAGATTCAGGCCAAGACAGTGACTTTCGGTGCGACCGATGCCCCGCTGACGGCTGAGCAGCTGACCAAAGACGGTATGGCTCAGTTTCCGATGGTCATGGGCGCGATCGTCGCCGTTGTGAATGTCGAGGGCGTGAAGGCTGGCGAGCTGGTTCTTGATGGCAAGACGCTCGGTGACATCTATCTCGGCGCTGTGAAGAGCTGGGATGATGCAGCAATCAAGAAGCTGAACCCAAATGCGAAGCTGCCGTCGGCAGCGATCACGGTCGTGCGTCGTTCTGACGGCTCGGGCACATCTTTCAACTTCACCGATTACCTCGCCAAGGTGAATGCGGATTGGAAGTCGAAGGTTGGTGTTGGCCAGGCTGTTGAATGGCCAGTTGGCGTTGGCGCAAAGGGCAATGAAGGCGTTGCTGGCAATGTCGCCCAGACGAAAAACTCGATTGGCTATGTTGAATATGCCTATGCCAAGCAGAACAACCTGACCTATGTCTCAATGGTCAATGCTGCGGGCAAGACCGTGAAGCCGACGCTCGCTGCTTTCCAGGCTGCTGCTTCCAACGCTTCGTGGAAGGCGGAAGATGGTTTTTACCAGATCCTGACCAATCAGCCGGGTGATGCCTCTTGGCCGATCACAGCTGCGACCTTTATCCTCGTCTACAAAGACGCATCGGATAAGGCTGCGGTTGCTGAAGCTCTTAAGTTCTTCGCTTGGGCTTATGACAAGGGCGGCAAGTCCGCTGAAGACCTCGACTACATTCCAATGCCTGCGAACGTTGTCTCGCTCGTCAAGGCAATGTGGGCCAAGGACGTCAAGACCAAGTAAGGTTTTGAAAAAAGGGGGAGGCTTTGTGCCTCTCCCATTTGCATTTTGTGATGTGTTTTCGAATAGGGGTCTCACGTGACGGACATGACCGTGCCAGCACAGATAGATCGCACAGGGCCGCTTGACCGCGCACGCGCACTCGCCGCTTTCAAATTGGGTGACCGTACTTTTTATTGGCTGACGCGCATTTCTGCGCTCGCCGTTTTGTGCATTTTGGGCGGCATTATCCTCTCGCTGATTGTGGGTGCTTGGCCTGCCATTCAGCAATTCGGATTTGATTTTCTGGTGACGCGCCGTTGGGCGCCGCAGCTCTCGCCTTCACCCGTGCTGGGTGCGCTGGGGCCGATCTATGGCACCATCGTCACGTCATTGCTTGCCATGTTGATCGCCGTGCCTGTCGGCATGGGCATTGCGATCTTCCTGACAGAGTTTTGTCCTCCAGCTATTCGTCGCCCCGTCGGTGTGGCGATTGAATTGCTCGCAGGGATTCCATCGATCATTTACGGGATGTGGGGCTTCTTTGTGCTCGCCCCCTTCATGACAGATCACTTTATGCCGGCCGTCATCGCGACCTTCCAGCATGTCCCTTTGCTCAATGTGATCTTCGCGGGTCCGCCATCCTATCTCTCGCTCTTCAACGCTTCATTGGTCCTAGCGATCATGATCTTGCCGTTCATTACGGCGATCTCGCGTGATGTGTTCCAGACTGTGCCGCCCATGCTGAAGGAATCCGCTTATGGGCTTGGTTGCACCACTTGGGAGGTGGTGAAGAATGTTGTCATCCCCTTCACCCGCGCTGGTGTGATTGGCGGCATTATGCTGGCACTGGGGCGCGCCTTGGGTGAGACCATGGCGGTGACGTTTATCATCGGCAATTCGTTCCAGATCACCGGCTCCATCTTTTCACCCGGCACGACAATCTCCGCTGCGATCGCCTCGGAATTTGCTGAAGCGTCTGGCGTACATATGTCGGCTTTGATCTTGCTCGGCCTGCTGCTCTTCGTCTTGACCTTCATCGTCTTGGCTGCAGCACGCCTGATGCTGGCGCGTCTACAAGACAAGCAGGGGAAGTGACATGAGTGCTCTTTACGCTGCGCGCGCCCGCAAAGACAAAGTGATCCGTATCCTCTGCTTTGGTGCGGCTGCATTTGGCCTCACCTGGCTCGGGCTGATCCTGTTCACGCTCTTCTCGAAAGGGCTGGCGGGTCTCTCACCTGATGTCTTCACGCAGATGACACCACCGCCCGGTTCCAAGACCGGCGGTCTTGCCAATGCGATCATGGGCTCAGTCATGATGACCGTGATTGGCGTTGGCATTGGTACGCCCATTGGTCTTTTGGCGGGAACATATCTGGCGGAATATGGACGCCATGAGAAGCTCAGCTTCTATGTGCGTTTCATTAACGACATTCTTCTCTCTGCGCCCTCCATCGTCATCGGTCTCTTCATCTATGGTGCGGTCGTCGTGCCCATGGGCGGCTTCTCGGGCTTTGCAGGCTCTTTGGCGCTCGCAGTGATCGTCATCCCTGTGGTCGTGCGCACCACTGAAGATATGTTGCTGCTTGTCCCCAATCAGCTGCGCGAAGCCGCATCCGCTCTAGGTCTGCCGCGCTCGCTGGTGATCCGTCGGATTGCTTATAAAGCCGCACGTACAGGCATCATCACCGGCATTCTTCTCGCCACCGCGCGTGTTGCAGGTGAAACGGCGCCGTTGCTCTTTACGGCTCTGTCGAACCAGTTCTGGAACGCCAATCTGATGAAGACCATGGCGAACCTGCCGGTGACCATCAATAATTTTGTCCAATCGCCTTATGAATATTGGCGTCAATTGGCTTGGACCGGCGCGCTGCTCATTACGCTCGCGGTTCTCGCATTGAACATTGTTGCGCGCCTGTTGGGTGCTGAAAGGAAGCAAAAGTGACTGATCTGCAAATCAAGACAGATATGTCTCACGCAGCTGCACCCTCAACGGGCGTGCGCGCGAACAAACTCGAAGTGCGCAATCTTGATTTCTTTTACGGGGAATCAAAAGCGCTGAAAAACATCAATCTCTCGCTGGCGACCAATACGGTGACGGCTTTCATCGGCCCATCGGGATGCGGCAAGTCCACGCTGCTGCGCATTTTGAACCGCATGTATGATCTTTATCCTGGTCAGCGCGCGACTGGCGAAGTTCTGCTTGATGGTCAGAATTTGCTTGATCCGAAGCTTGATCTCAATTTGCTTCGTGCGCGTGTGGGCATGGTGTTCCAGAAGCCGACGCCATTTCCGATGACAATTTACGAAAACATCGCATTTGGCATCAAGCTTTATGAAAACCTCTCCAAAAGCGAGCTCGATGGTCGTGTCGAACATGCTTTGCGCGGGGCTGCTCTCTGGAATGAAGTGAAAGACAAGCTCAATGCGAGCGGCCTTTCGCTTTCGGGTGGTCAGCAACAGCGTCTGTGCATTGCACGTACGGTCGCGATTCAGCCGGAAGTCATTCTCTTTGATGAGCCTTGCTCTGCGCTCGATCCGATCTCAACCGCAAAAGTGGAAGAGCTCATCGATGAGCTCAAAGAAAAATACACGATCGCGATTGTGACCCACAATATGCAGCAGGCTGCCCGTGTGTCCGAGTTCACGGCCTTCATGTATCTCGGTGAACTTGTTGAGTTTGGTCAGACGACCAAGCTCTTCACGTCTCCCGAAAAACGTCAGACCCAAGATTACATCACCGGCCGCTTCGGCTGATTCTGCGACCGGAGGAGATGAAAAAATGAGTGATCATACAGTCGCTGCCTATGACAAAGAATTGGCTACGCTCAGCCAGAACATTCTGGAAATGGGCGGTATCGCCGAAAAAATGCTTATCGATGCGATGGATGCACTCGTATCGATGAATATTGAGCGTGCAAAAGCAGTTGTTGCGAGCGATCCGCGCTTGGATGCACTTCAGCGCCAGGTCGAAGAATTTGCCATTCTCACGATTGCGCGTCGTCAACCCATGGCGGTGGATTTGCGCGAGATTGTTGCGGCCATCCGCGTTTCCGCCGATCTGGAGCGCGTGGGTGATTTGGCTAAAAACATTGCCAAGCGCACGCAAAAACTTGGCGAGGCGCGTATTCCTCGCGCGGCGATCGGCTTGAAGCATATGAGTGATCTGGCGCTCCTTCAGCTGAAGAACGTCCTTGATGCTTATGCGACGCGCGACATTGAAAAGGCTCGCGCGGTTTGGGAGCGTGATGCGGAACTCGACGCGCTCGAAGATTCAGTCTTCCGTGATCTACTGACCTTCATGATGGAAGATCCGCGCAACATCACATTCTGCACGCATCTTCTCTTCTGCTCGAAAAATATTGAACGTGTGGGCGACCATGCGACCAATATTGCCGAGACGACGCATTATCTCGTTACAGGAGAACAATTGCCAGTTGAACGCCCCAAAGGGGTGACGTCATCCGTTACAACGGGGAAGTGATCGTCCGAGATGCGCTCGAAAGATCAAATTGCACCGCGCATCCTCGTTGTGGAGGATGATCCATCGCTGGGTGAATTGCTGGCTTATAATTTTGAGGCTGAGGGCTACGCTGTGGAGCGGGCTGAGCGCGGTGAAGAAGCCGAGCTTAAGCTGATTGAAAACCCGCCAGATCTCGTCATTCTCGACTGGATGTTGCCAGGCGTTTCCGGGATTGAGATTTGTCGTCGCTTGCGGGCGCGTGATGAAACAAAGTCACTTCCAGTCATTATGCTGACCGCCCGCAGTGAAGAGGCTGAACGCATCCGCGGCCTTTCGGTGGGCGCTGATGATTACGTCGTCAAGCCTTTCTCTGTTCCAGAATTGCTGGCGCGGGTACGCGCACTTTTGCGACGCATGTCTCCAGAGAAGATTGCAGGTCGCCTCACGTTTGGTGATCTGGAGTTAGACCGCGAAAATCATCGGGTGCGTCGTTCAGGGCGCGATATCCATCTGGGACCGACAGAATTTCGTTTGCTGGATCATTTACTCTCAAAGCCAGGGCGCATCTTTACGCGTGCGCAGCTTCTTGATTCTGTTTGGGGGCTATCAGCAGAAATCGATGAGCGGACGGTTGATGTTCATATCGGGCGTCTGCGCCGTGCCCTGTCACGCGGCGCCGAAAAGGATCCTATTCGCACCGTGCGCGGGGCGGGATATGGATTAGACGAAACTTATCGATAATCCGTGGCAGCACTCACGCATTATTTTGAGCTGGATCAGCCCGATCTCATCTCTGGAGATTATCGGGTTTGCTATGCATCCATCCGTGCGTTTCGTCGGGGAAAATTACTCGCGCTTCGACCAAAAGAGTTTTTATTATTTGAGCTTTTTCTCCGCAATCGTGGGCAGGTCCTTACGCGGGAATATTTGAGCGCTTATATTTCAGATCGCGCTGATCACCTCTATGATCGGACATTAGATGTTCACATCATGAGATTGCGCAAAAATTTGCGGCCCCGCAGATGGAGCGATCCGATTACCACGGTGCGCGAGCGCGGGTATCGGTTCGATTAAAGCTTTTAAGTTTTACGGAGCGAAATTCCTGCTCCCTGTCATAAAATTGAGATCAGAATCAGGCACCCATCACGCAGTTTTTGATCAATGGCGATGGGGCCGAAAAATGCCGGATGAGAGCGGAGCCATTCATGTGCAAACGCTCTTCATATCGGATGTACATTTAGGCACACGTGGTTGCCAGGCTCAGGCGCTTCTAGATTTTATTCGCGTCTATGAGGCGCAAACCATTTATCTGGTTGGCGATATTTTTGATGGCTGGCGTCTGAAAGCATCCTGGCACTGGCCACAGGCCCACAACGATGTCGTACAAAAAATCTTGCGCAAAGTCCGCAAGGGCACGCGTCTTGTTTATGTGCCCGGAAACCATGATGAATTCATGCGCGATTATGCAGGCTCCACCTTTGGTGGTGTTGAAATCGTCGAAGAGGCTATTCACGAGACGGTTGATGGACGTCGCATGCTTATTCTTCATGGCGACAAATTCGACACTGTGGTGCGCAATGTGAAGTGGTTGGCGCTGTTGGGAGATTGGGCTTATGATTTAGCGATCTGGCTCAATCGTTGGATTGCCAGGGCCCGTCGCGCGCTTGGCTTGCCTTATTGGTCGTTTTCGGCCTGGAGCAAGTCGAAGGTGAAGCGCGCTGTGAATTTCATCAGTGCTTTCGAACAAGCTGTTGTGGCCGATGGGCGTCGTCATGGTGCGGATATTGTGCTCTGCGGGCATATCCACCGCGCCGCTTATGAGCATATGGATGATATTCTTTATGTGAATACGGGTGATTGGGTCGAAAGCAATACGGCGGTTGTCGAGCATCGCGATGGGCGTCTTGAGCTCATCCACTGGACTGACGCATCTCACGCAGTCCTGGGACATCGCTCAGAGACTGACGCGCTGCCCGTTGCAGCCTAAAGCACACTTATCGCATACGCGGAACCCGCACTGCTGCTACATGTGAGAAGAAATGGGCGGCGCTTTCGCGCATGCCGTGGCGCTTTGCAAAAGCCTTGCAGGCATCACGTGGGATTTCAAGCGCTGTTAGGGCCGCCGTACGCAGATCATCATTCATCACGCCGCAGCGCGAGCCCGCCAAAACTTCCATCGGGCCTGTTACGGGGAAGGCGGCTACGGGTGTGCCTGCGGCGAGTGCTTCCAGCATGACAAGGCCGAATGTATCCGTGCGGCTCGGGAAAACGAAAACATCAGCGCTGGCATAAAGATTTGCAAGTTCTTGGCCACTTTTCAGCCCAAGGAATCGGGCTTGTGGGTATTTGTTTTGTAATTCTCCACGGGCAGGTCCTTCACCAACAACAATCTTTGTTCCTGGTAAATCGAGCGATAGAAAGGCTTCAATATTTTTCTCAATCGCGACGCGTCCAACATAAAGAAATACGGGGCCGCGCACGCCTAGATCGACATATTGCCCTTTCCCGAAAAGATTGAGATCAATCCCCCGTCGCCATGTCTTCAGCTTTGAAAATCCGTGCGCCGCGAGTTCGTCGCGCAGGCCACTTGTCGCAACCAAAGTGGTCGCGCCCGCATTATGGAAGCGGCGCAGCACTGCATAGGTGAGGGCAGGTGGGACCGGAAAGCGGGCGGCGACATATTCGGGAAAGCGAGTGTGGTAGCAGGTGGTAAAAGGGCGGTTGCGGACCAGACAATGGCGGCGCGCGAGAAAACCCAGCGGTCCTTCTGTCGCGATATGAATGGCGTCTGGATCAATGTCGTCGATCATGCCTGCGATGGTTGAGGCACCTGTGAGGCTTAGCCTGATTTCCGGATAAGTTGGCATGGGGATGGAGCGGAAACGGTCAGGCGTCAGCATGACAACTTCCACACCAAAGGCGGGTGCTTCCGCAGCCAGCCATTCCAGGGTTCGTACTACGCCATTGACTTGTGGCTTCCACGCGTCGCTGACAATCAGCACGCGTGAACCGGTTGCAATAGGCTCGCCTTCAAGGGGGTGAATGAGTGGCTGCATGGGAGGCTCCGTTGCGAGCAGCCTCATCAGATTCGTGCTTCACGATTGTGACAGTTCTGCCCGTTTTGGGAGCGCTAAGACTTTTGTCTGTTGGATTGTGACAATGGCTTATGCCTACGCTGAGGCCTCATAAGGATATCGAAAATGCAAAAGCCGAAGAAGCAGCTGAAGACCCTCGCGCGCTTAGGCGCCTATCTCAAAAAAGAAGGTGGCCGTCTGGAGAAGATTCTGGCGCGCAGCGGCGACATTGAAGGCTCGTCATTGGTTGACGGCGTGGTTCGTCGCCTCTCTGATCGCCGCGCAGTGGCTCTCGCCGATCTCGGTCTGATTGATGCTGCCGAAGGCGCAGCCCGCAAGGCGGCCAAATCTGGCAGTGCCAAAAAGTCCAAAAAGGCTGCTACCAAGAAATCTGCCAAGAAGGCCCCTAAAAAGCCGGCTAAAACGCCGGCCAAATCGTCACGCAAGCCAGCAACAAAGCCTGCGCGTAAGGCTGCGGCCAAGAAATCGGCGCCCGCGCGTCGTCGCAGCGTAAAAGCGACCCCGGTCGCCGAGGCTTAAGGCGCAGTTTCATGTCTCTGTCATGAAGCGAGCCCAGTTTCGCTTCATGACAATTTCGCGATTCTTTTTCTTGTCTCTGGTCGCTATCACTATTCCCGATGGTGCGGCGGCTCAGGCCCCCGTTCAAGTCACCGTGCACGAAGATGGGTCGGCCTGGCGCATCCAAGTTGATGCGACGATGAATGCTTCCCCGCGGCAAATCTGGTCTGTGTTGACAAATTGCGCGCGGGCGAAGGAATTCATCCCGCATTTCGAGATGTGTCGCGTGGTGGATAAGGATCCGGCGGGACGCTGGGATCTGCGAGAAAATATTTCAAACCCGCCATTCTTGCCGCGCATCCGCACCATGATCCGCAGCGATTATCGCCCGCCGCAAGGGTTTTCTTATCGGTTGGTGAGTGGGGATCTGAAACGCTCGGAAGGGTCGTGGGAATTGATCCCACAGCTTGTGGGCACGCGGGTTCATTACCAAGCGCTGTTTGAGCCGCAAGTTTCGGCGCCATCATTTCTGATGATTTCGGCGATCAAATCGGACTTGTCGGAAATGTTCAGCAGGCTTGAGCGCCTGAGCACCTCCGGCAAGACCGATTGATTTTTCTTTTTACTTCGGACCGAAGGTCACGCCCTGATTGAGTTTGTTGATTTTCAAGCCAGGCAGGACTGACGGCGAAACCGCGAAAGCGAAAATATAATTAGGGAAGCCGGTTTCGAGAGAATCGAAATCATTGTCATTGCAGGCGAGCAGCAAATGATCGCCGTTTGGCAGATCAGGACCCCAAGCATAGCCTTCGATCTTGTCAGGCAGGCCGCGCGCATTGGCGAAAGCGCCTTTGCCATCTTCCTGTGCTTTGTTGAGCATTTTACCGATATCGGCAAAGAGCGTCTTTTTGAGAGCAACAACGCCCTCGGGCTGGCCGCTTTCGGGAAGCGTTTTAGCCGTTGCTCCGACATATCCCGCCGCCGTCAATTCGGTGGGCTTGTCACTCTGGTTGATGTCCACGAGATAGAGAAGCTTGCGGCCATTGGCGCCGACAGCGGCGTCGCGCTCATTGACGAGGAAACGTGTTTCATCCACCGCGAGAATTTCGCTGATCCCCATTTTGGTGTCGTCGAAGGGGTAGATGAATTGGCGCGGGGCCGCAGTTTTATTTTGGAGATCGTAGATCACAATGCGGCTGTTCAGCCCCTTTTGACCACCGTCTTGCATGAGCGGGCTCTGCATCCCCATCGCTAGATAGCGGCCGCCCGGTGTGATGGTGAGTCCTTCCGCGCCACGATTGGTTGCGCGACCAACTTTATTGTTTTGCATTTCGGTTTTGAGATTAGGTCCGGGCGTTGCGATCTCGAAGCCTGCGGGTGCCGACAGGCGGCCCATTTGTTTGCCAGTTTGATCAAACTGCAAAATGTGCGGTCCATACTCATCAGATATCCAGATGGTGCCGTCAGGTGCAATGCCAACACCTTCAGAATCAAGCCGACGGTTCGGCTTGCCGTCATTCGCAAAGGCAGTCGAAATACCGATATATTGTTCGCCGCTGGCGGTCTTCAGAAGTGTTGTGCCCACATGAGCCAGGTCGATGCGCCATCCGGTTGGGCGCCCAGCATCCTGAACCACTTTGATATCGAAGGTCTGGATGCGGTTTGCATATGACGTGGTGAAATCCACCTCTGCGCCGCCCTTATATTCCACTTTGTTCGGGCCGCGATCGGGCAGCAAGACGAAACGGTTTTGATAGCCCGTGTAAGTCATGCCAGAGCCAATCCCGTTGAGGCCGTTCATTGGCGAGACGCCATCTTCCAGGAGGGTAGCGGGCAGACCGGATTTATCGGTGCTCTTCCCATCCAAATAGCCCGTTCCGATGAACCTGACGTCTTGAGCCGAAGCCGAGATTGAGGTGAGGGCCAAAAAGCTGATGATGAGCGTCGTTTTCGAAAGCATTTGGCACCCATTGGTCGGTGGATTCATGATTCACCAACAAAGGATGTCTTTTGTGACACGCGCATGACAGGTCATATGTGCCGTAATATTCTGTTTAAGGTCTAGCCCCTTATCTTTCCCTGGCTGTAGCCGACGGGTTCCGCGGCTTGAAAGTCAGCGTCTTAAGTCGGGAGCGAAGCTTCACAAAATGGGATATGCTGTTCAAAAATCAGCCGAAACATTCTGCTTCGGCCTCGGGTGTGTTTGCTCCGAAATATGAGTTAAATGGAAGTTGTCATGCCACTTTATGTTAGCGAAGCTCGCGTTCGGGATGTGCTTCGGATTGATACCGTTATTGATGCGCTGCGTGCCGCTTTTCTTGCTCAAGCAAAGGGGAGCGTGGTCAATCTTCCGCGCAGCCGTGCCAAGTTGCTTGGAAAATCTTTGAACATCACCGCCGCGAGTGATGCCGCGCAAGATCGCTATGCGGTCAAGATTTATGGCGGCGGCAATTTTCATATCCATCTCTATGACCGCACGCAGGGTCTTCTTGCGACTATGGAGGCTGATTGGCTGGGCCAATTGCGCACAGGAGCTGCCAATGGGCTTGCTGCGCAAATCATGGCGCGACGGCAATCGAAGCATGTGGCGCTTATTGGCGCCGGGCGCCAAGCTGTCGCCCAATTGCTCGCGCTTGAGGCCGTGGGTTTGATGGAGCGAGTCAGCGTCTTTGCACGTCAAAAAGAGAAGGCAGAAGACTTTTGCCAATGCATGGCGCCGCAGCTGCGCGCCGAATGGCATGTCACAGAAAGCGCCGAAGCGGCTGTTGCTTCAGCTGATATCGTCGTGACGGCAACAACATCGGAAGTGCCGGTTTTTGACCGTTCGGCGCTGAAGCCCGGCACGCATATCAATGCTATGGGTGCCAATGCGGCCAGCCGTATGGAGGTTGATCCGCTGCTTGTTGATGCCTGCGCATTACTTGTGACCGATGATGTGTCTCAGGCACGTATTGAGGGCGGCGAATTCCGGGCTTTGGGCGAGAGTTTCGATTGGAGCCGCGTGAGGCCTTTGTCTGAGCTTGTCGCCCAAGGTGCGCCTGAGCGCCAGGCAGACGATATCACCCTCTACAAATCATTGGGCGCGGGACTTGAAGATCTCGCGGCAGCCTCCGCGCTCTATGACCTGATTGTCGCGTCATGAAAAGCGCGGGCGTTCTTTGATGTAATGCGCGCGCATGCTTTCGCGATAGCGCTCCATGGTGGCGCGGTTTAGATCGACCGGAGGCTTCTGCTCTTTCGGCAACATGGAGAACCAGCGGCTGTCACCGAGTTCTTCCGCAAAAGTCTTTTTGGCTTCCTGCACCATGGCAGGATTGGCAAAAATCTCGATAAGGCTTGCCGCCAACACTTTGGCGCCTGCAACAGCCCCCTTATGGGCAATGGATGTGGCGAGTGCGACGCCCGCGGCCCAATGGTGATAGTTGATATTTGGGATATTCGCTGGAAAGTAGAATTTCGCCATGGGCACTTTCCAAGACACGTCACCCGCATCATTGGATGCAGGCTTTTGTGTTGCAGGCCCTTTCATGCGGGCAACATCGCGCGAAAGTCCTTCGACTTTGACGCCCGCGCGTTGCTGTAATGTGCGGGCAAGTTTGTCTTCTTCGTCTGTCCAGACAGGCGCGCCGATCTGCTCATATTCACCTTGCACCAGCTCTGCGAGCGTGCGGTTACCGCGGACCGGCCAGACCGCGCTTTGAACATCGATCTCAACAGTTGTGTTGCTCATCAATGCCGCGCCCTCGGCGACTTTTTTGGCGCGTTCAAAGACGGACATGGCTGCTTCTGCCGTGGGACCACGGAAATACCACCAAACTTGCGCGCGTTTGGGAATGACATTGGGCTGATCGCCGCCCTGAGTAATCACGCGCTGGCACATGCTCTGCGGCATCATATGCTCGCGAAACTCGGCCATGCCGACATCCATGAGGATGACGGCATCCAGCGCATCGCGTCCTTTCCATGGTGCGCTGCCTGCATGAGCGCTTTCGCCGTGGAAGGTGAAGTAGGCCGAGATCAGGGCGCTCTGGATCAGGCCATAACCGACATTGAATTGCCCGCCGATATGCGGCGTGAGTGCAACATCGACATCATCAAAATAGCCGTCGCGGACAAAATAGGGGCGTGACACCAATTGCTCTTCCGCGGGCGCGCCAAAAACTTTCAGTTGGCCAGGAAGCCCGAATTTCTCCATGGCTTTTTTGGCGGCAATGGCTCCGGCCACCATAACGGCTGCGTTTGAATTATGTCCCTCGCAATGGCCGGGTGCGTCCTCCACAATGCACGCAGGCTCTGTGATGCCAGCTTTCTGCGAATTGTCCGGGTTGGCATCATATTCGGTATGAACAGCGACGACGGGGCCGCCTTGGCCCCAGGTGGCACAAAAGCCCGTCGGAAACCCCGCAAGATTGCGTTCAATGTTGAAGCCGTTTTCTTCCAGGAGCTCGCAGAGCAGGCGGGCTGTTTCATGCTCCTGCATGCCCAATTCGCCAAAGTAGAAGACGCTGTCATTGAGCAGCGCGATCTGGTGCGCGTGCTGGTCCAGATAGTCGAGGGCGAATGTCTTTTCGGGGCGCGCGGGTTTCTGCGTCATTGCCTCATTCGCCACTTGGGCCTCCCTGTCGCGGCTTTCTTGATTGTGCCTGCGTGATGGGCATCCTGCTACGCCATCGGGTCCGCATCAACCCCTTCTCGACGCAGTGCAGCATCTTTCGAAATTGCACGAGCCTCAGGTCGCGGCTAGACTTTCAAAAAAAGGGCAAGTCTGGGGAGAAGCTAATGTCTGGTGGGCCGCAGGTCTCAGCGGAATTTGCACGCAAATTCGCATCTGAAAAAGAAACGCCTTACGAGCGCTGGGTCCAAAATGAGGGGCTCGATATTATCAGCGCCCATTATGTGCCCGATCTTAAAACCGTTGATCTCAAGCCTTGGGCGCGGCGCGGCGGGCGCGGCGTTTTCATCAATCATGAAGCTTCGCGTTTCTCCAATGATTGCTATGTTTGCGAGATCCCCAAAGGTGGAAAGCTCGCGCCGCAACGCCAGCTTTATGAAGAAATGGTTCTGGTTCTGGAGGGGCGTGGATCAACGACAGTCTGGAATGATTCTGGCCAGCGCATCACCTTCGAATGGAAGGCGGGCGCGATTTTCGCCATTCCGCTCAATTGCTCCTACCAGCATTTCAACGGATCAGGGCAGGCGCCCGCGCGCTATGTCGGCGTGACTTTCTGCCCGCAGCTTCTCAATATGTTTGATGACGTCGATTTTATCTTCAACACACCACGCGATTTCAAAGGTCGCTTCAATGGAGAGCCGGATTATTTTGCTAATCAGGGTGAGCAGGACGGCTTTTTGCTGCGAACCAATTTTGTGCCTGATGCGGTTAATCTACCGCTGATCACAGCTAAAGAACGCGGTGCGGGTGGCGGACATATCCGCTTCAATATGGCGCGCGGTTCTATGGCTAGCCATATTTCGCAGTTTCCAGTTGGGACCTACAAAAAAGCCCACCGGCATGGGCCTGGCGCGCATGTCATCGTTTTGTCGGGCGAAGGCTATTCGCTCATGTGGCAGGATGGCGAAGAGCCCAAACATTATCCCTGGCAGGCTGGCACTTTGATTGTGCCGCCTAATAATACGTTCCACCAGCATTTCAATGCGGGTGCCAGCCCGGCGCGTTATCTCGCCTTCAAACATTCCTCCGTGCGCAACTCGCAAGGCGTTCCCTTGTCATGGATTTCGCGACGCTTGGGCGGCAATCAGATCGATTATGCCGATGAGACGACGCAAGTGCGCAATCTCTTCCGCGAGTCTTTGTCACGCCATGGTGTCGAAACGCGGATGGATCCGGTTTACGCGGCAGAGCTTGAAACTTTGCCGGAGGCGAAACAATAGAGGGTCTTTTGTCCTGAGGGAGTTTGCTGATGCGCAGGTCTACCCGATGGTTTGCATTCACCGCGCTGATGATGACGGGTGTCGTGCCTGCATCATCAGCTGATCCAGTCGAGACATTTTACCGCGGCAAATCGATCCGCATGGCCATCGGCTATTCATCCGGTGGCGGCTATGACGCTTTCGCGCGCATGCTGGCGCGCTTTATGGGAAAACATATCCCCGGTGAGCCGACGATTGTCGCACAAAACATGCCCGGCGCAGGTTCATTGCTGGCGACCAACTGGGTCTATAATGCCGCGCCTCGCGATGGCACGGTCATTGGTGCCATCAATCGCGGCATTGCTTTTGAGCCTTTGACGGGCGGGCAGGGCGTACAATTCGAGCCGCTGAAATTTGGCTGGCTCGGCTCGCTTGGCAAAGAGGTCAATGTTACTTTGGCTTGGCATACATCGGCGACCCAAAAAGCAGATGACCTTTTCACGCGAGGCTTGATTGCTGGCGGGACTGGTTCGGGGGCTGATAGCGCTATTTATCCAGCCCTGATGAATAAATTGCTCGGCGCCAAAATCCATCTGATTGCCGGCTATCCGGGCGCCAATGACGTCAATCTGGCTATGGAGCGCGGTGAGATTGAGGGGCGCCCGTCCCCATCCTGGACGTCCATGCGCATAGCGCGGCCCGATTGGTTGCGCGATGGCAAGATTGTTCCCCTCTGGCAATTGTCCCTGAGCAAGCATCGCGACTTACCTCATGTGCCGCTGGCGCTGGATTATGCGCGCAATGAAGAAGACCGGCAGGTCATGGAGTTTTTCTTCGCACGTCAGGAAATGAGCAGGCCGTTTCTCACGACACCTGGTGTCCCCGCTGATCGCCTGAAGGCCTTGCGTGTCGCTTTCATGAAAACGGCGGCTGATCCGGAATTTATCGAGGCGACCAAAGATCAGGATGTCGAGCTTGAACCGATTGACGGTGAGGCCATTGAGAAACTGATCCGCAAAATTTATGCATCGCCCAAGCGTGTAGTGGAACGTGCCAGCGAAATAGCTCAATCGGCAGGCGCTGAAATGGCAAGTGCGCCTAAGCCGTCTGGTACCCGATAACCAGTGTTTACCGAGCTTTGCTTCCGCGACCGCCAATGGTTTCGCGGAAAGCCTTCTGCCATCTATCGCCCTCGTCGAGCTGGACGGCAGGATCTTCAAAATGCACTTTCAGCTCGGAAAGTGCAGACGGCACTTTGGTGCTTGTGGGAATGAATTCACGCGTGCGCAGCACGTTCTGTCCCTCGGGCGAAATGGTAAAATCATAGAAGAGCAGGGCCGCATGCGGATGGGGTGGATTGCGCGCGAGCGCAATGCCATTGGGCCGCGCGATAATCGGGTCCAGCAGCAAAGCTTCCACAGGCGCGCCCGCTTTTTTGGCAACATCGATATTCTGCAAATAAACGGTCAGCCCAAGGGGCACATCGCCAGCGGCCACAAGATTGGTAATCAGCGTGTGGCCTTTGCGCAGAGAAAAACCATTCACCGCAGCAATGGCTGAAAATGTTTTGCGTGTCTGCTCCTCGCCAACAACATGCGAAATGGAGCCAAACCAATCATAATCGTCGGCTTCAATCCCTAGTTTGCCTTTCCATTTCGGGTCGATGAAGCCCTCATATGACTTGGGCAAATCCTCTCTGGCGATCAGCTTTGTATTGTAGACAGCAGCAAAAATATTGACGCGTGTGGCCACCCATTCGCGGTGTGGGCGTAGCGCTTGCGGAATAAGATCGGCGTGAAAGGGCGAAGCTCCTATGCCGAGCAAGTCTTCGCGATGCATGGTTTCGAGGACCGGCCCATCGCTCTCAAAAACGTCAACATCTTCGCGGCCTGCTTTTTTCTCAAGCACAGAGCGGCGGAGAATATCTTCGCTGCCGCCCCGCCAGAAACGCAGTTTGATCCCGTATTTATCCTCAAATGCTTTTTGCAGTGTATTGATGCTGGCCACCTGCATGGAGGAATAGAGCATCAAAAAACCTTCAGCGCGTGCTCCTTCAAGCAGGGCCTTTTCGCGCTCGGCACCTTTCAGTGCCGATAGGCTTTCGAGATTGGCGGCTGCTTGTGCGCCCGAGAGACTGAATGCGAGGCAGGCAAAGAAAATCCCGATGCGCGACATGTCCTCTCCCCTTGGCTAGCCTTTGCTGGCCTCGAATAGTTTTTGTAATTGCTTGAGCATTTCAGGCGGCGCTTTTGCGACAATGTCGATTTGCTCGAGGATTTCGTCTGCTGTCCCCGGATGCACTTCAAGTTTCATGCGCTCGGCATCTTCCAGCAACAGCGGATCGCGATGGGCGGCGGCAAAGGCTTTGCGCAGAGCCTCGACGCGATCGGCAGGCACATCGGGTGGCGCGGTGAAGCAGCGCGATAAATGCCAAGGCACTTCGGCCAGCTCGATCAATTGGCGCACGCGGGCATCGCCGGCGAGTTCGCGGGCAGTCGGCACATCTGCAAAAGCAGGATGGCGTGTGGTGCGCCCAAATTGCAGGAGTACTTTCATCTGTCCGTCGGGTTTCAGCCAATCCGGCTTCCCTGCAAGGATCGAGGAATAATCCACCATTCGGCCATCTACTTCACCGCGATCAGCCGCGAGATTGACCGAGCCGCCGTCGGGAAAGCCCGCAATCATTTTGAAATTGAGCTTGAGAATATCGCGCAGCAGATTGGGTACATCATAACCGGGCGAGCCCTCGCCGGTTGAACCCAGAATTAGCGGTGGGCCTGACATATTGCGCGCAGCATCAATTGTTCCGCTTTTCGCGTCCTTGCGCAGAAAGAGGAGATAGGCGTCATCGGCAAAGCTCGAAGATGATCCGAGCCAGTTGAACTTGCGCGGATCAAATTGCACAGCCGGATTATGGCCTGAAAGTCCCATCAATGGCACATTGCGTGCGAATATGCCGAAGGCCGTGCCATCACGCGGCGCTGTATTGTAGATATGGTTGGCCGCGCGCAGGCTGCCGGCGCCGGGCATATTTTGCACCACGGCATTGGGTGTGCCGGGCATGTGGCGGCTGATGTGGCGTGCAACAAGGCGCCCATACAGATCATAGCCGCCACCGGGGCCATAACCGACAATGACTGTCAGTTGTTTGCCACGATAGAAATCAGCGAGCGCATCGGCTTTTGCCGGAAGGCTTGCGAGCAGAGTAAGGGCCGCGACAAAAATGGGCTTACGCATGTGGGCGCGCCTTTATTCATTGCCAATCGAATCGCGCAGAACTTTTCGCACGGCAGGATCCACTTTGCTCATGCGATCAAACAAGGGCAAAAGATCCTCACCGCGTACGAGGTCAGGCTCTTCGCTGGTGACCTTCTTGTAATCTTCGATGAAGCCTTCGTCTTTCATAAGGCCATCAAAAGCGAGGCGCAGCGCGCTGACGGCTTCTTTCGGCGCACCTTTGGGCAACATTAAGCCGCGCTGCATCTGCGTGCCAATGTCACTCATCAAAAGCAGGGCCTCCCATTTCGGACCGGACGGCGGCTTGCCAAAGGCGCGCTCATAGACCTTATCCAAGGTCTCAAGGCCGAATTTTTCAAGCGCAGGATTGCCTCTCGGTTTTCCATCCTTGCCAATCACTGGATATTGGAACAGCGGAACTCCGACACCCGTCTGCATAATCTGCGGCATGACTTGCGTCATATAGCCGGGCAGCGACGAGCCGGTGACATTGATCTCGTTTTGCAACATGGCTTTGTTGATCTGCGCCGTGCCAGGAAAGCCGGTGACGACCGTATAAGGCATGTTGAAAATTTCCATCGCGAGACGCAAACGCGTGTCGTGCGAGGATGAGCGGCTATAGCCGGCGAGATAGATAGATTTGGCTTTGATGAAATCTTCAGGCTTTGTCAGTCCGCCGGGGATCAGATCTTTGCGCGCATAGACCATGTTCCAGCCGCGAGCGCCCCCGATAATGGCGAAATCTGCCATTTTTACTTTGAGCGCGGGGTCATCAATGAGCGGCGCAATAGCGCTAGTTGTAAAATATCCGGCCGTGAAACCGTCAGCTTTCACATTGATGCCGAGCCCCAGCATATTCATGGCGGTGAAGCCGCCTGCACCCGGCGCATTCTGGATGATGATGTCGGGCTTGCCTGGAATATGTTTGGCGAGATGGCGTTGATAAACGCGGGCTTCGGTGTCGGCATTGCCGCCGACACCGTAATTGATGAGGAGGGTGAGAACTTTCCCCTGATAGAAGGGCGTTTGTGCCATCGTTGATGTGGCACTGGCGATCAGGAGACCTGCGGTCAGGAAAGTCTTGAGCTTCATCCTCATCCCCTTTTTTCTTATTCCACAAAAGCTTCCAGCAATTCCACCGGATCACCATGCTTGCTGGCTTCTGCAATGACTTGCGGATCGCGCAAGGCCATGAGGAATCCATTGTCGATGAGCGTCGTGTTGCCGAGCTTCACGGTCATATCGAAGGCGACGCAATCCTGATGCGTATGCGGCTCTTCCCAGCGCGGGACCATGCGGTTCATGAAATCGCTGCGCTTGTCGCTGTCGGTGCCGAAATGCAGACAGCCGGGCGCATTGGAGCCCGCAGGATAGGCTTTGAAGCGCGGATATTTGGGGTTGAAGCCGCAACCAAGCTCATGCAGATGGGCATTCACGCCGACCAGCATGTCGCGCAGAATTTCGGCTTCCATCGATTTGCCGTGCACTTTCACGACAAGATCATCTTTATATTCGATGCCGATTTTCTCGGTGAAAGGCTTTTTGAAACCAACTGCCCATTGCGGAAAGACCACACCTTGCATATCGGCATGCGCACCGGGCTCACGTTTGAAGCAGGTGCGGTCGTAAATGTTCGGGCCATGTGTTGGTAGATAGTGAACATAGCAGCCAGCTTCATCGGCAATATCTTTGCCACGCCAGCGATTACCCTGATGCAGATTTTTCACCATGTCGGGGGTGAATTTGATCTGCAAATCCGTACCGCGCGGATCGGAGAAGGACATGGTGAAATTTTCAGTCTTGGGATACATGCGCGCAGTTGCACGAATGATCTCGCCGACAAGCTCCACGGGGAATCGCGCTTGCGGCGTGTGCAGCAAATCAAGATTGCGGAAATAGGTGATCTTGACCCAACGCTGGCCTTTTTCTTTACGCAGCTTGTTGAACAGCGGCGCATTCACCGAGCAGAACCAGGATGAGACGACAAAGTCGGCTTTTTCGACCATGGCGCGGCATTCATCCGGGCAGTCCATGATCTGCGTAGTATGCGCCATATATTCGCGCGGGAACACGCCGCGCGCATTGGCTACACCCGTGATGGCATCCACCACGCGACGATCGAGCAGCGGATCGGTCAAGAACAGCATTTCTTCGCCCGGACGAACCGCGAAAACCTTGATCATGTTTTCGATGGCTTGGAAGTAATTGCGTGTCTCGGTCGAGGGCGATACCCAAGGCGAGGGAAGGGCCGTCGCATAGGGCGAGGCGACGATGTCTTCATAGCTTGGAGGAACAAAGGTCATTTTCTTGTCCTTCTTTCAACTGCGCGCATACACGCGACGACCTTCCGGCCAGATGCGAGATCTGGCCGATCATTCAAAACAGGAGTTTGGGAGAATAGCGGGACGGACTGCGCGCATTTCCTCCAGAGCCTCTCCATCCCTTGATCGCGGCATTCTTGAAGGCCGCTGTTTCATGAAGGATAAGCGAGAGAGACCCCGAATGAAAAGGGGGGATTTCGGTTAAAGCTCGCGCAAAAGACGCCCGTAGCCGGAAATCTTGTCGTTGAGCCCCAAGCTACGCAAGGCGTGCCAGAGAGTAGCTTGCAGATTGGTCACGACGGTGACGCCCAATTCCTGTTCCAGAGGATCAATGGCCTCCACCACGGCCCAATGCGGACAGGGAAAGAGCAAAGTATCGGCCTGCGGGCTGCGCCTCTTCATTTCGCGCCCCCATTCGAGCGCCTTTGCAACAGGCAGTTTGGGAAGGCCGATCAGATCGCAGCCACCGCCTAATGAACCGGCTGGGGTTAGCCCCAATTGGTCAATCATGCGGTCGTGGCGGTCATTATCGCCTTCGGCAAAGGGGTGGACGGTGGCAATGCGCTTGCTGCCAAGCGCGTGAAAAGCCGCCAATTGCGCGCTCGCATCGGTGGTGACTTTCACGCCGAGCCGATCACTGACAGATTTTTCAATTTCGGCGAGATTGCCTCCGCGTGACAGCAAGACAGGGCGGCCACCCAGAACCAGAAGGTCAACGCCCGATCGCGCCAGTGCCTCGGCGCCTTTCATCGTGTCGTCGTAGAGGCGGTCCATTTCATTTTTGGAAAATTCGGATTGCTGGATGGTGATGAGGGCGAGCGTCACCCCCTCCGGTGCCATTTTATAGAAGGAGTAAGGAAAGACCTCCGACACGAAAGCGACAGATGTATAGCCAATGCGCGCGCGATGCCCGTACATGTCAATTGCTTCCGATAATGGCGGCCGCTCGGTCGATGACCGGTTGGGGCGTTGCATAGACATCAGAGATCAGCTTTTCGATTTCATCAGCCGAAGTGAGTTTGATGGGCATGTTGAGGCGCTGAGCCTCGGCCAGAAATTCTTTATCTGCCAATGTCGCCTCAAAGGCTTTGCGCAGAGCGGTTACGCGATCTTTCGGCACGCCGGGAGGCGCAAGAAAGGGGCGGGCCATATCTTGGCTGCCGAAAACGAGTTTGACGATCTGGCGATCTTCTTCCGTTTTTACGAGATCAAAAATGTGCGGAACGCCTGGTAATTCTGGATCTTTGACCATGCCGAGCTGGATCATGATTTTGATTTTATGATTGCCAACCCAGTCCGGCTTTTCGGATTTTACGCAATCCCAGCACCATCCCAAACGGCCGAAAATTTCGCCCCGCTCCATCGCAAGGCTCAGATCCGATGTGCCTTGATAGCCGCCGACCACTTTGAAGCGTGTCTTGATCAGTGCATTGAGCACGCGCGGATAGATGCTGGTCACATCGCCGCTGCCCGTTGCGCCAACGGTGACCTCTTGCGTAAAAGCCTTGTCGATTGTTGTGACAGGTGCCTCGCCCCACATGAGCGCAATGCCCGTCCAGCGATCCATGCTGCCAATCCAATTGAATTTGGTGGCCTCAAATTTCACGCCATCTCGGCTCCAGAGCGGGCCGAAGGGTACAGAGCCGCCGATAATGCCAAATTCTGTGCCGTCTTTGGCGGCGAGATTGTAGAGATGATTGGCAGCCACAAGACTGCCGGCGCCCGGCATATTGCGCGGAACCATGCCGGGTTGGCCCGGAATATGGCGGCTCATATGGCGCATTAGAATTCGTGCGGATGAATCAAAGCCGCCACCTGGTGGGTAGCCAATGACCAGCGACATGGTCTTGCCCGAATAGAAATCGGAGACCGATTGCGCGGCAGCGCTGAGCGTGAGAGCGGACAGGGCAAGGGCGCTGCAAAGAAGGCGCCGGATGGAGGAATTCATTATGATCTCCAGTCTTGTAGATTTCCGCTGGTGCCCGAATAATGACGCGGCTGAGGCGGCGCTGGCAAGTCGCATCGCGGTTTTGGGGGATGGAATGGCATTTGGCGGTGCATGGCGGGGGATGGTCGGGACCATCAAGCCGACAAAAGGCTCCGGTTCTCTGGAAGAATTGATCCGCATGCTCCCCGAGGGCGTTGGCGTTCTGCCGCTCTTCAACAATATCCGGCATGGCACGTTGCAGGAGTTTGGCGGCGCCATTCCCTCCTATGAAGAGAAAATTGCGGAATTGGCGGAAGATGGGGTGGACCTCATCCATCCTGCGGGCACGCCGCCTTTCATGCTCATCGGTTACAAAGCCGAACAAGAACTGATCGCCGCATGGGAGAAGCGCTGGGGCATCCCGATCTTCACATCCGGATCAAACCAAGTGCGGGCCTTGAAGGCGCTGCATGTCAAAAAGTTTGTGGGCATCGGCTATGACTTTGAAGATATGACGCCGGTGCATCGCTATTTTACGGATGCGGGCTTTGATGTGCTCGCGCTGGAGCGCTTGCCGGGGCGTTGGGAAGATGTCGGCATGTTGTCTTCGCAAGAGATCTATCGCTTGATCAAGTCCATCGTGCTGAAGCATCCGCAGGCTGAAGGCATTTATATCCAAGGCGGTAAATTGCGCATGCTGGATATTGTCGCAACACTCGAGCGCGATCTCGGTATTCCCGTCTTGCATCCTGGCGTCGCGACAGCATGGGAAATTTTACAACGGATGCGCGTTCATGCGCCGCGCGAGGGTTATGGTTATTTGCTCTCTCATCTGCCCAAAGGGTGATGTCTCAGCTGGGCGTTAAATTGGCTACTGACGCTATGACGGTTGTGTCTCTGCAAAATTGGTGCAGAGTGAAGGTATAAAAAACAAACTTGGGGGGAGTGTGATGGGCATGAAATCGGTATTTTTCTGCCGCGCCATCAGTGCAGCCTTGTTGTTGGCGCCACTTACTGCCGCTTCAGCCGAGCCGCTGACCATTGCTAAAATGGGGAGTATGGAGGCCGGGGGGACGGTGATCGATTGCCAGACGGTTGATGGTGGCGATCCCAATAATCCGCGCCAGACGCCCGGTCGTCTTGTCGTCAATCAGGTTTATGCGTCTTACCTCTACCCCCAAGATCAGCGTTACCCTTATCCGATCTTGTTCAATCCCGGTGGTGGACACACCGCTCGTTTTTATGACACGACACCGGATGGGCGTGAGGGTTGGTTGACCTTGTTTGCGCGTGCGGGTTTCCCGACTTATGGCGTTGATCGCGTTAATACAGGGCGGTCGGGCAGTGACATTTGCAAGCTCAATGCCGTGCGACTGGGTCGTGCCCCGGTCAACGAGATTCCGATTGCGAACCGCTATTCGGCAGAAGCGGCTTGGGTCAGTTTCCGTTGGGGCCCGAAATTTGGCACCGCTTATCCCAATACGCAGTTCCCAATTGATGCGGCTGATGCCTATTATCCGCAAACACTCACAACTTATCGCGATCCGGCTGAGACACAAAAATCTGTCGCGGCTTTTGCAGCTTTGATCGACAAGATTGAGGCGCCTGGCGTGATTATTCAGTCGTGGTCGTCATCGGGCTTGCTTGGCTATCTGACGGCAGCCGAGCGTCCAGACAAGGTGAAGGGTATTCTTGCGATTGAAAGCTCGACGAGCGCTTTCGATGACATTCCCGAAGCAAAGAAGAAGATCCTCGCCAAAATTCCGATCATCATCATGATTGGCGACCGCGCACCCGATCGCAATGAATCTTCGCGCAAGTTTCAGAAGGAAATGGTCGCGCTGGGTGGGAATGTGACGGTCGACGTGCTGCCTGAGGCTGGCATTTATGGCAATGGTCACACATTGGCAGCTGAGAAAAACAACAAGCAAACCATGCATCGCCTGATCGCCTGGATGGAAGGCAATGTGTTCAATACGGATAAAAAGGCTGGGCAACCCCCGTCACCCGATGAGCCGCCGCCGCCGATTATTCCGAATTCGACATCCGGATCCTCGTCGCGTCGCCAGGCGAAGTGAGAAGATAAAGGGAAGGCGAGGCGCGAAGCTCAGTCTTCCCACTTCAGTTAGATTAAGAAGAACAGAAAATCGGACAGATCGATGAGTTTGCAATCCGCCAAAATCACCCGGATCGAAGCAATCCCGCTTCGCACCCCATTGTCAAAAACTGCGGCCGGCTCGACGTTAAAGCTGACACATCGCTCAGCCATTTTCACTCGTGTCTATACAGATCAGGGCGTCGTTGGTGAGTGCTACAATGGCAATGATGATGAGCTGCAAGGCGCGATCATCAAAATGATGCATGATGAAATGGGACCACTCATCAAGGGGCAAAAAGTTGCCGCTATTGATGACATTTGGAATATCACGCGCCAGGCCACGCTGCCGTTCTTGCGCGACCGCCGCGTCGCTCTGCGAGCGCAGGCTTGTATTGATACGGCGTTGCAGGATGCGATCGGCAAGCTTGCTGGTCTTCCCGTGCACGTCATGTGGGGCGGAGCGCGTGACAAAGTCCCGGCCGTTGCGCTTGGTGGATATTACCGTGACAAAGACGAGCTGGAAGGTCTGGCTGACGAGGCGCGCGAGCTCAAGGAATTTGGGATCGGTGGCCTGAAGTTAAAGGTTGGCGGCCTGAGCCCTGCGCAAGACGCCAAGCGCGCGGAAGCGGTTCGGCGCGCCGGGGGCGATAATTTTGTTCTGGCTGTTGATGCCAATCAGAACTGGTCGCGGCAGGATGCGATTGAATTTGCGCGGATCACGATGGATCTCAAGCTGGCTTGGTTTGAAGAGCCATGCCGCTGGGATAATGACCGCAGGGAAATGTCGATCGTGCGGTCGATTACGGGCGTGCCGATTTCTGCAGGCCAGAGCGAGCTCTCCCGTTATGGTTGCCGCGATCTGATGATCCAGAATGCCGTTGATATTTGTAATTTTGATGCCAGCTGGGGCGGTGGTCCGAGTGAATGGCGCCGTATCGCTGCGCTCGCGGCCTGTTTTGATGTCAAAGTTATGCAGCATCTTGAGGCGCATATTGGCATCGGCATGTGCGCTGGTGTTGTGAATGGAAATTCGGCCGAGGTCACGCTGCCTTGGCGCGATCCATTCTTCTACAAGCTGATTGCTAATCAGCGGTCGTTTAAAGATGGAATGTATGAAGTGTCTGACAAGCCCGGTTGGGGCTGGGATTATGACATGGATTATTTGAAATCGGTTCGCGTGAGCTAGGCTCACGCGAACCTGAGTGTCTTATTGAGCAGGTTGAACCGCTGTGGCTTCAGACTGGTTCGATGCAGAGCCAATATTCGGGTTCTTCATGAACTCATCATATTGGGCCTGATTGAAGCCGCCTTCCCATTTGGCGATGACGAGTGTTGCCACCGCATTGCCGATCATATTGGTGATGGAACGCGCTTCTGACATGAAGCGGTCAACGCCAATCAGCACACCAAGGCCACCCAGCGGAAGCGCTTGGCTTGATTGGAGTGTGGCTGCCAATTTCACAAAGCCCGCGCCAGAAACGGCTGCGCCACCCTTTGATGTGAAGAGCAGGATCGCCAGAATGGAGAGCTGTTGCGCAATCGACAGGGGCGTATCCGTGACTTGCGAAATGAAGATCACGGCCATCGACATATAGATCGACGTGCCATCCGTGTTGAAGCTATAGCCGGTTGGCAAAACAAGCCCCACGATTGAGCGATCACAACCGGCTCGCTCCAGCTTATCAAGCAAGCGCGGGAGCGCGACTTCTGACGATGATGTGCCGAGCACAAGAAGGAATTCTTCTCGCACCATGCGCAGAATGCTCAGGATGTTAAATCCGAAAGCCCCTGCAATGGCGCCCAAAATTACCAGCACGAAGAATATGCAGCAGGCATAGACGAGCAGGATGAGATTGAACAAGGACACAAGAGTCGCGCCGCCATGCAAGCCGACAGTATAGGCCATCGCCCCAAAGGCGCCGAGCGGTGCCAGATACATGATGAAGCTCAGCATGCGGAACGAGATTTTCTGAACTTCGGCAACGATGGAGATGACTTGCTTAGCTTTGTCACCCACAAGAAGGGCTGCTGTTCCAAACATGACCGAGATGATCAAGATCTGGAGAATTTCACCTTCTGCGAAGGGACTCACGAATGTTTTGGGAATAATCGCGAGCAAAAATTCAACGAAACCACCTGCTTTTGCTGCGCTTGATTGGAAGCCCGCAATGGCAGGGGTGATTTCTTTGCCTGCGTGCAGGCCCGCACCGGGTTCCATCACATTGGCAGCGACCATGCCAAGAATGAGCGCGATTGTGCTGACAACTTCAAAATAGATGAAGGATTTCACCAGCACGCGTCCCAGTCGCCCGGTGTCGCGGATCTGTGTGAGCCCAGTCACGACCGTCGTGAAGATAATTGGGCCAATCATAATTTTCAGCAGAGCGATGAAACCGTCGCCGAGTGGTTTCATGGCACGGCCCACATCAGGCCAGATCATGCCGACGATCGAGGCGATAAAAATTGCGATCAGGACTTGTACGTAAATAGGTCGGAGACCGCGCCAGATTTGGCTTGCCATAAGTGATTACCTTTCAGGAGATCAGAAGTTCAGGACACTTTCAAAATGAGATCAGCGAGCCATTCGGGCTGGTCGATCATCACGTCGTGGCCTGTGTTTTCATTGACGAAAGTTTGCCAGCTGGCATTTGCGCGGCATTCTGCCAGCGCTTTATCAAAAGCCGCCTGCGGATATTTTGGTGCGCGGATGTAGGTTTTCTTTTTGACTGTTTCCAGCTTGCCGGTCAGCGTCAGTGGCTGAAAGACAATATTATTGGGCTGTGGCGTCAATTTTGAATCAATCCAAGCGTAGGATTTCTCATCTTGCGAATAGGTATTGGCAGGTGTTGGTTTGCGCCCGGCTTCGCCGCGGGCCATCGCTTCTTCAAGCGCCTTGCGGCTGAATTCTGAAATATAATCGACCGGCTTTTCGCTCGATTTTGGCTTGAAGGCATCGAGCCAAACAAGAGAGCCCACGCGATCTGCAATATGTTCGAGCGCGCCTGAGGCCGGCCATCCACCGAAGGAATGCACCACCAGACAGATATCTTTCAAATCCTCATATTTAACGAGGTTGACGATATCCATAATCTGCGTGTCGAGGGTTAAGTCTTTACTGAGCAAGTGCACGCGGTCGCCATTGCCTGTCAGAGAGGGCGCATAAACTTTGTGGCCCTGCTTTTCGAGAATGGCGCTCACGCGCTGCCAGCACCAGCCGCCATGATAGGCGCCGTGCACCATGACAAATGTTTTCTTTGGGCTCGTCTGAGCTTGAACTGCAGAACCTGCGGTCACAGCCGGAGCGGTTGCTGCCATGGCAAGCGCTGTGCGGCGGGTTAATTTCGCCCCCATCTCGTCCTCCCTCTGTCCCGCCCGAATCTTGACGCTCAGGCTGAGTGCACTTCCCGGTTTTGTCACAGCGATCTGTTTTGGCGCGTCGCTGCTGAGCACCCACTTTATGCATTAGCTGTAACATTACCAGCCACTTCGTGCTGCTTAGAAAACGGGCGATTGTTGCAGTGCATCAATATGGATAAGGGGTGGACAGAGTGCCCGACTTCACTAGAAATCAGGGCAGTGTTCAGCGTGTCCATACGCATGCGTCCGAACAAAAAAGAAAAAGCCTCGGGAGGGGACTTTGGAGACAATCTCGTATCAAATTGCTGATTGGGTTCGTGGCATTAAATTGTCTGAACTGCCGCCCTCCGTTGTCGCTGGTGCCAAATATCGCATTATGGATCTGACGGGCGTCATGCTCGCGGCCAAAGATCTCAAAGTCGTCAAATCAGCCCGCGCGGCTTGCACTGAAACAGAAGCGGGTGGTGCCATTGCACCCGCAGGCTCCAAAGAGAAAACATCACTGACCACGGCAGCTTTTTTGAATGGCATTCAAGCCTCAGCCATGGAATTTGATGACACTTATCTGCCAACGACCATGCATGCCACGGGGCTTGCCTTGTCGGTGTGTTTTCCCGAGAGCCAGCGTCAGCCCGTCAGCGGACAGAAGCTTCTGGAATCGGTTTTGATCGCCAGTGAAATGATGATCCGCCTGTCGATCGTGACCAATCGTCATTGGTTTGATTATGGCATTCACCCAACCGGATCTTTTGGTGTTTTCGGTGGCGTGTGTGCGCTTGGAAAAATGCGCAATCTTGATCAGATGCAAATCGTTCATGCGCTGGGCCATGCAGGCTCCATGTCGACAGCGCTGACCGCTGCTTTTGAAGATGGAACATCCACCAAGAACCTTCACGTGGGTTTGGCTGCAGCCAATGCCTTTCGTGCTGTGGCGCTTGCGCAGCAAGGCATCACCGGCCCGACAGCTGTGTTTGAAGGAAAATTTGGCTGGTTCCGTTCCTCTGTGCAGACAGAGGATGAGCGTCACTGGGAACGCGTGACCACAGAGCTTGGCAAAGAATGGCTCACCGAACATATTGCAACCAAGCTCTATCCGGTTGCCAATCCGCTCATGCCGCATATTGAAGCCACGATCACATTGCGTGATAAATACAATATCAAGCCTGAGCAGGTCGCTGGCATTGATGCTTATATCAAAGAGCGTTCATTTTTGACCTTGTGCAACCCGCCTGAGAAAAAGCGTCGGCCCCTGACCACTTGGCATGGTCGCATCAGCATTTATCACACGATTGCCGAAGCTCTTGTGAATGGCAAAATGGATAAATATGCCTATTCAGAGGAAGCTATTCGCGATCCCATTATCAACGGTCTTGCTGATCTGGTGCAGCCTTATCCTGATCCAGAAGCAACTGATTATTTGCGCTCACAGGGCCGCGTGGTGATCCGTTTGAAAGATGGCCGCAGCGTCGAACACAAGATCGATGACTTCCGCGGCACGCGGCGTAATCCGCTGACTGAGGAAGATTACCTGCAGAAATTCCGCGCCAATGTTGGCGACCTTCTACCCGCCGACATTGTCGATCGCGCGATTGACGGATTCCTTCATCTTGAAAAGCAGGATGACATCGCTCCCATTTTGCGCAGCCTTGAAAGCTGACGCTTATCGTGACGGGGCTCGGAGCATGGTTCTAAGCCGCCAAAGAGAAGCTTTATGGGAGCTCAGCGGATGCGCCAGATGAAGCTTGGTTTGTTTCTGGCGCCAGCTGGGCATCACATGGCAGCCTGGCGCCACCCTGATGCTTATCCGGATGGGTTCAGCGTCAAGACCTATGCGCGCTTTGCACAAATTGCCGAGCACGGTTTGTTCGATATGCTGTTCGTGGCGGATGTTTTTTCGCTAACGCCGAATGGCAAACGCTCGGACAATTTTCGTCTCGAGCCGCTCACCTTGCTCTCAGCGCTTGCAATGGTGACAGAACGCATTGGTCTGGTCGCCACAGCCACCACATCTTTCAATGAACCCTATCATGTGGCGCGGAAATTTGCCTCGCTTGATCACATCAGTGGTGGGCGGGCCGGATGGAATATCGTGACATCTTCGTCACCGCGTGAAGCGCTGAATTTTGGTTATGACGCGCATTTTGAACACGCTGAGCGCTATCGTCGGGCTGACGAATTTACACAGGTTGTGCGCGGCCTCTGGGATTGTCTCGATGATGATGCGGTGAAGATAGATCAGCAAAGTGGGGTCTTTTTCGATTCCGGAAAATTACGCCTGCTCAATCACAGCGGGACTAATTTCAAAGTTGCTGGACCATTATCCTTGCCGCGCTGTCCGCAAGGCAATCCTGTTTTGGTTCAGGCAGGCTCATCCGAGGATGGCAAAAGTCTGGCTGCGAAATATGCCGAGGTTATTTTTACCATTCAGCGCGATCTCGCTGCTGCGCAGATTTTCTATCAGGATATCAAGGCGCGCGTGGCGTCTTTCGGTCGCAATCCTGATCATGCGCTTGTCTTGCCTGGCGTCATGCCAATTGTGGGGAAGACGAGGCAGGAAGCTCAAGATCGGTATTACGATCTCCAAAGCCTGATCCATCGCGAGGCAGGTCTTGCAACGCTTGGTCGACACCTTGGTATGGACCTTTCCGGCGTTGATATTGAAGGACCGTTGCCAGATATAGATCTGACAAAGCTCACGCAGAGCCGCGCGATTGGCATTGTTGAAACCTCACGGCGTGAAAAGATGAGCGTGCGTGAGACGTGGGAAAAGCTCGTCGTTTCGAAAGGCCATCGCCAGCTGATTGGTGCAGCGACTGATGTGGCCGATTCATTTCAAGATTGGTTCGAGAACGGCGGCGCCGATGGCTTTAACATTATGCCGCCAATGCTACCCAATGGATTGCAGGATTTTGTCGATCTAGTTGTGCCAGAACTTCAAAAGCGCGGCTTGTTTCGCAAAGCCTATACGGGCCCGATGCTGCGTGACCATTTGGGATTGCCGCGCCCAGCGCTCTTGTCCCATTGAGCAGTGAGCTTCTGGATGCCCGTCTTCAGAAAAACAAAACGCCCTGTGAGTGGAAACTCCGGGGCGTTTTGTGTGGGGTCGCTCGCACTTTATAGAATTTAGTGCGAGGGGCCCTTGCGGCGTTCTTTTTTGGCAGCTTTGCGTGCGGAATAGCGCGCGTCGCGAGCCGCTTTCTGCTCGGCGAGAAGATTGGCTTGCTGCTCGTCGGCTTCACGCTTCAGGCGCAGAGCTGTTTCGGCATCTGCAGCGCGCTGTTCTGCGGCCAGCTCGTTGGCTTTGCGGGCGGCTTCAGCGCGTTCAGCGGCAGCGGCTTTTTTGGCTGCTTCTCGTTCCGCATTGCGGGCGTCGCGGGCGCGAACAAGCTCTGCGCGTGCAGCAATTTTTTCGGAAGAGACGGGCTGTTGGGCCGCAACTTTGAATTTTTCGGCGATGGAGACGCGGGCAGCAATAGCGTTGCGCTGGCGTTCAGCGAAGTCGTTAGATTTTAGGAAGCTCATGTATCCTCAGTGAATAGTCACTCGATGTCCGTCATTGCGACGCAGGCGCGCTTTTCAAATGCGCTTCCTCGGCAACGCGCTCCTGTCCTGTTTGGCAGGAGCGGATTCGGTATTGAGGGGTGCCGCGCTCGGCAGGCATCTGGCGCACGACTTTGAAAGTCTGCTCGGCTTGGCCAATCGGTTGAAAGACCACTGTCGCGTCAAGTTCATAAAGATGCGTCATGGTCATCCCCCTCAATCCAAGAAGATTTAAAACGCTTCTGTCGCGTACGACAGAAGCGAGATTTCTACTTCAGGCGAATTAAACCGCTTGAAGATTCGTTGCCGAAGACTTGCCGGTGCGACGGTCAGGCTGCACTTCATAGCTGATCTTCTGGCCTTCATTGAGGCCGCGCATGCCAGCCTGCTCGACAGCGCTGACGTGAACGAACACATCGGCTCCGCCATCGTCAGGTTGAATGAAGCCGTAACCCTTTTCGGAGTTGAACCACTTAACTGTGCCCATGCTCATGGGAATATCCTTATAGACATAGATCGAGAGAGGCCTCGCGAGAAGCCCGTTGTGAATCGAAGAAGGAGTGAGGGGTCAGCAGAGCGCCTGGGCGCAGGGCTTAATCGCAAGCCAAATAATCGACCTGAGTACCTTTAGCGGTTCACGGGTGAATAGCAAGCAAACCCTTTCGGTCGAAGAGATTCCGCTTTACCTGGTGCCATGGCAGCGTTCGAGGCAGATCGCGGAATTATCGAAATAATATCTTTAAAATCAGATATTTGCGTTGTTTGCCCCAGCTTTCGCGTGGCTTATTAGCCTGCTGCGCAATTACCGGCGCCGGTCGCAGAAGGTAATCCGGCAGACAGCGCGGCGCGGTGTCCGAATGGCGCATTCCTGAAGGGCGATCCGGCGAGCTCTTTCTGGAGATTGCGAGCGGCCCCAGCTCGAGGCGCCGCTGGTGCTGCGCGCTTCGCAATAAAATGCGCTGGCTTGGCTTGTTTCGAGGGTGATCAGGCCAATGGTCATGCAGGCGAGGGTCAAAGCCTTTTTCATATGTCTTCCAGTCTTCTTGTTGTGTGTGTCGTATCTCTCAGGTGTTTTCATCATTTGGTTTGCCAAACAATCCGCCAACAATTCCGCCGATGGCAGCAGCGGCTGCTACCCCGCCCATCGATTGCGCATTCGTGGGATCTGGCGTGATGGGCAAATAGCGGCTGATCTCTTCAGCGAGATTCATAATTGGCATAGATTGCAAGGCTACGCGGCCGGGGCCTGTGAGTGTGGCGAGAAACAGGCCTTCTCCGCCAAACAGGATGTTTTTGAAGCCGCGCACCATTTGAATGTCGAAATTGATGGTGGGCTCCATCATGCCGACATGGCCAGCGTGAACAAGAATGCGCTCGCCCGGTGCGAGTTGTTTTTCAACCAATTCACCCGAGAGGTCGAGAAAAACAGTGCCGGGCCCGGTGACCTTTTGCAGGATGAAGCCAGCGCCACCAAAGAAGCCCGCTCCAATTTTCTTCTGCCAAGCGATTTCGAGCGACACTGATTTTTCTGCGCAGAGAAATGTTTCCTTGCGACAAATAATCGATTGCCCAGGGCTGAGTGTGACCGGGATGATGGTGCCAGGAAATCTCGGCGCAAAAGCAACATGGCCTTGGCCTGTTGATGTGAAGTCAGTCACGAAGAAACTGCCGCCACCAAAGCTGCGCATGAGTCCTGAGAAGATGCCACCACCTGTGTGGGTATCCATCTCAATCGCATCATTCATCCAGCACATGCTATTGGTTTGGCTGAAGACAACCTCGCCTGGCTCCAGATCAATGGCGAGTGTCTGCATGAGTGAGCCAGAGAGTTCATATTTCATGCCGCTGTTCCCTCACGCGAGCCACGACGCCCGTTTCAAGAACGGGCGTCGTGCTGGTTATTATTTGATCGCTTTGATGCTCATCAGCAGATCTGAAATATCAGCCTTGTTTGCGGCGCGTCCTTCTTCAGATGCCCACAGCGTGATCAGCATGATGCGGTTATTGCCCGCGGGAAGGACTACGAAATCAATGACCGTGTCGCCTTCCGCATCTGTGGCTTGATAGGTGAAAGCTTTGGCTGGAATGCCGCCGATGACCAGCTCCTCTTCAACCGCCTTGCCCTTGGGGACGATATCTTGCTCGATCATCCATTTTTCATTGGCTTCAAAAAGCTTGTCGATGCGTGCGCCGCTGGCCGATTCAATCGAGAAAATAACTTCCTCGTCTTCTGAGACTGCTGAATAGCCAAAATCAGCTTCGATGAGCTCCCAGCTATCGGGGATTGAGAGCGTTGCCACCGGGTTCTTTTCTGGGACTGCCAAATTTTTAGCAACTGCTGGCATAGCAAGCGTCGCGACAATAGCTGCAGCGAGCATCATCTTCTTAATCATGGTATAATCTCCTAATAATCGCGTGCGATGAGGCCCGTTCAAGCAGACAGACAGCGCATAGTCCCCTAGTTATTGTGATGATTCACGAGAATCCCAATCGGACATTTATAAAACCATATCTTTTTTTCAAACTGTTATTGGTATGAGAGGTGGTTATTAGACGAATTCACCACCTGTTTTGGGTGCCTCCTCTGGCGGCCGGTGGTGCGAGTGGGGCGCGATTTCAGCTGATGACGTGAGCGCTTGTCTCAAGCTGGTCGCCAGAAATGCGGTTTGGATTGTGCCGTGCTTGATCCGAAGCCAAGTCATCGACGTTCGAAAATAAATACGCAGCCCACATTGCGGTACAGCTGCCGCAGTTCTTGGAAAAAGTGTTTCCCTTGTTCTGTGCCCCCATTAGAATAAGGCGGTGAGCCAGAAGACTGGCCGCATTTTGAGGAAACAGCCGGAGAGCTATTCATGGCTTCCAACCCTTTTACGCGTCGTGACGTTGCTGGCCTTTTGGCAGGCGCAGGCCTTGCCTCTGTTGTGCCTGGTGCGCAGGCGCAGGTCGCAGGTGGCGATAAGAACATCACCTTCATCGTGCCGTTTAGCGCGGGCTCAGGCCCCGACACGATCGGCCGCATCTGTGCGCAATATCTGCAGCAGAAATGGAAGCAGACAATCATCGTCGACAATCGCGTGGGTGCTTCAGGCAATATTGGGACACAGGCTGTCGCGCGTGCCGCGCCCGATGGGACGACCATGCTGGTCACCGCCAATACTCTGGTGATGAATGTCAGCCTGTTCAAAAACGTGCCCTATGATCCGGTCGCCAATTTCGCGCCGGTTGCGGGTCTCGTCTATTCGGTCTTTGCCTGTGCCGTGCACAAGTCGCTTGGCGTGAACACTTTCGCCGAGCTGGTCGCACTGGCCAAAGCCAAGCCGAATGAAATCAATTTTGGCTCGCCGGGTCCGGGCTCGCCGCATCACATTGCGCTGGAACTTTTCAACCAGAAGTCCAAGTCGCAATTGCGCCACGTGCCGTATCGTCAGCTTGCTGGCGCCATGCAGGATCTCTCTGGCGGCCATATTGGCGGCATGTTTATGCCGGCCCTTCAGGCTGTGTCTTTGTCGAAGGGCGGCGATGTGAAAGTGCTCGCTGTCTCAGGTGATAAGCGCATTGCTTTGGCCCCAGACGTACCAACCATGACGGAAGCAGGCGTGGCTGGCATTGATATCGACAATTGGTGGGCGATCCTCGCACCTGCCGGCACACCTGCTGATGTGGTCGCGAGATATAATACCGACCTCAATGCCATGCTGAATGATCCTGAAATCAAGGCGAAACTTGATGCGCAGGCGCTGCAGGTGATTGGCGGTGGGCCTGAGCGTCTGAAAGATATTGTCGCTCGCGACGTCAAACGCTGGGCCGAGGTCATTCAGGCCGCCGGCATTCAGCCGGAATGACAAAAGAAAAAGGCGCCGTTTTCGGCGCCTTTTTTAATGTCAGACCTTCAGGTTCAAAATCCGCTTGGCATTGTCCCAGCAGATTTTCTGCCGCTGTGTCTCATCGATTTTTGCATTCTCAATGAAGTGGCTGGCTTCCGCCGTGCGCTCAAACGGGTAATCAGCCGAGAACATGACGTTGTCACCGCCCAGAGCACTGAGTGCGCATTGCAGCGGCTCTTCTGAGCAGACGCCCGACGTCGTCACCAGGATGTTCTTGCGGATGTAATGGCTCGGCGGCTCTTTCAGTGTGAGACCTTGACGATTGGCAATGGCCCAGCGGCTATCAATGCGCCACAGCTGGAAGGGAATGGCCTCTCCCATATGGCCAAGAATAATCTTTGCATCAGGATAACGCTCAAAGATGCCAGCCGTGACGATGCGCATGGCATGTGTCGCCGTCTCAACACCCCAGCTCCACATCGGGCCCCAAAGCTCGGGGTGGCCGTTGAACATGGACGGGTAATCAACCGGATTATTGGGATGGATATAGACGGGCGCTTTCAAAGCTGCCGCGCGTTCCCAAAACACTTCGATGCTCGGATCATCGAGATACATGCCATTGGTCGCGCCATTGATCATGACACCGGAGAATCCAAGTTGCGTGATGCAGCGCTCGAGTTCGTCAGCTGCTGCTTTGGCATCTTGCACGGCGACATGGGCGAGGCCGCCGTAGCGTTTGGTGTTTTTGGCGACTTCCTTGGCCAGAAAATCATTCACCTCGCGGGCGCGCTGAACAGCAAGCTTGGTATCTTTTTCAGCCTGCACGCCGGGGCCAGCAAGCCCCAGAATGGCAATCTCAATGCCATTCTTGTCCATGTCATCGAGGCGGCGCGCGCCAAAGTCTGATAGAGCACCCAGCGCCTTGTCGGAGAGTTCGGGAGAAATGTTGCCGAAGGTCGTGGCCCAATAATCGGTGAAATCGGGCGCCATGAAATGTTCTTCCAGCGCAATCTTCTTGATAGACATCAGGCGTTCCTCTTGTGATCTGTTTATCGCTCAACGCGATTTTTGAAATCTTGCAGTCGGCCATCCTGGAAGGCGCGCACATTATGCGCGATCAGCGGCATGATCTGGTCGACATAGCTTTCGCTCTTGCCACCGATATGGGGCGTGATGATGACATTGTCCATCGCCCAGAGCGGGCTTGAGGCGGGCAGGGGCTCTTCCACGAATGTGTCGAGACCGGCTCCCGCAATCACTTTGCGTTGAAGGCGGTCGATGAGCTCGTCTTCCTTCACCACGGGCCCGCGCGCAATATTGATGAAGACGCCGTGACGGGGCATGGCATCGAGCACGGCGCCATCGATGATCCCTCTCGTTTCCGGCGTCAGCGGCAGGACGGCGATAAGATAATCTGCAAGGCTGGCCGCTTCTTTGAGCTTTTCGCGCGGCATCAGGCGGTCGAAATGGGGCGCAGATGTGCGCGATGTGATGCCGATGACATTCATGCCAAAGGCTTTGCAGCAGCGCGCCAGATCTTCTGAAATCACACCCACGCCGACAATGACGACTGTCTTGTTCCAGAGCAGCCGCTGCGGGCGGCGCTCGAAATTGCAAGTGTCTTGATCGTGCAGAACGGTGCGGATGTCGCGCGCAAAGTTGAGCATGTAGAGAAAGGCGAGCTCGCTCATTTGCGGTCCATGAATCCCGCGTCCCGAGGTGATCGGGATTTTGGGATCAAGCTCTCTCATCGCTTTGAGCGGATCAACGCCGGTGGTGAGCGCCTGAATCCATTGGAGGCCGGTTGCGGCCTTCACCATGGCGGGCGTGATTGATTGCGCGAGACCCATTAGCACTTGGGCATCGGCGCAATGGGGCAGAATCTCTGCCTCGGTTTTGCCCGCATGCACAATAACACCGGGCACTTCTGTGCGCAGACGTTCTGCCAGATGTTCGTCAGGTTCTTCGATGATGGCGATTTGGATGGTCATTTTATCCGTAAAGTTTCTTGGGCAACCAAAGCGCCAGTTCCGGGAAGATCAGCAGAAGTGCAATCAGCACGAAAGGCGCAATCAGGAAAGGAATGATGCCACGATAAATGGCGGTCAGTTTCACATCGGGCGCCTGCGCCTGAATGACGAAGAGATTCATGCCGACGGGCGGATGAATCAGTCCCAGCTCCACCACGATGACAACGATGATCGAGAACCAGACGGGGTCATAGCCAAACTTTACGACGAGTGGCAGGAAGACGGGCACGGTGATCAGCACCATGCCAATGCCTTCGAGGAAGCAGCCGATGATCACATAGGCAATGACAATGATGATCATCACTGTCAGAGCGTTGAGCTGCATGGATTGCGCGAAGCTCGACAGCAGCACCGGCAATTGGGTTTGTACAATGAAATAGGCAAACAAGGTCGCGCCGATGATGATTACAAAGAGCAGGGCGCTGGTGATGACCGTACCTTCAATCGCTTTCACCATCTGTCCGACAGTGAGACGGCGCCCGACAAGGCCGAGCAGTATCGCGCCGAAAGCACCAATCGCGGCTGCTTCCGTCGGCGAAAAGACGCCCGCATAAATGCCACCAATCGTGACGATGAAGAGCAGGAGGAATTGCCAAGGCTGGCGCAAAGCATCCAGTCGCTCTTTCCATGTCACATTGGCAACGGTGGGCGCATATTCAGGGCGCATATGCGCAATGACGAGCGCCACAATGATGTAGATGGTGGTAAGCACAAGGCCGGGGATGAGCGCTGCCGCGAAAAGTTTTGGTACGCTTTGCTCGGCAATGGCCGCATAGATCACGAGAATAATTGAGGGCGGAATCAGGATGCCCAGACTTCCGCCAGCGGCAATTGAGCCGGTGGCTAGACCGTCGTCATAACCGGCCTTGCGCATTTCAGGCAGTGCGATCTTGGTCATCGTAGCGGCCGTGGCAACCGATGATCCGGAGACAGCGCCAAAGCAAGCAGCTGCGCCAATGGCCGCCACCGACAGGCCTCCGCGAATGCCTGACAGAAGCACGCGCGCGGCATTGAACAGATCAGCCGAGAGGCGCGTGGATGAGGCCACGTCACCCATCAGAATGAAGAGAGGGATAACTGACAGCGTATAGGCAGAGGATGTGTCAAATGCTGTTGTGCCTAGAATGGCGAAGGAGGAGCTCCAGCCGCCAACAATTGTATTGCCGATCACACCAACGAGCATCAGCGCCGCCCAAACGGGCACGCGCAGGAACAGAAGAAGGAAGAGGGCGAGGACGCCGCAGGCGCCGATCCATTGATTGCTCACATCCGTTCTCCGCCATGCGATGTGACAACAGGCTTGGCAAGAGCTCCGAGCGCGCAAAAGAGAGTTCCGGCCAAGCCAGCAATCGCGAGCGTCCAGAGAATCCAGAGCTTCAAGCCGAGCTCGAGTTTTTTGTCGCCATATTCAAAGGCCTGCGAGGCAGGCTCAAACATGGCCCAGATCATCAGGGCGAGCATGCCAATTGTGATGAGATCAGAAAGGCGCACCAGCCCATGGGTGACGCGCAGAGGCACGATATTGTCGATCAGATCGATGACAATATTCTGTCGTGCGAGAAAGCAGGATGAGAGGCCGTGGAAAACAAAAATCAGCAGGCTGACTTCTACCACGTCATAAGCGCCGTGGATCGGGCTTGAAAAAACATAGCGCATGGTGACATCGCAGACGATGATCATCATCATGACGAAGAGTGCGAGCATGGCGAGGCGCAATTGCGCGTTCTTCATAGCTTCTGCAAAACGCAACATGGCGTGAGCCCTAAAAAGAGAAAAGGCCGGCACCTTGGGGCGCCGGCCTCGTTCAGATTTGGATTATTTCTGGTAAGCGTCGAGGAATTTCTTGCCCGGCTTTCCTTCGCTCTCAAGCTTCGAAGATGCCTTTTCGACGATCGGGGCGAGCGTCTTTTGGATATTGGCAAGTTCAGCATCCGAGAGCTTGGTAATCTCGACCTTCTTGTCGACCATGTACTGACGGCCGTGTTTTTCGCCTTCGTCAAACACTTTGCCGAAAGCTTCCGCGCGCGCAGGGCCGGTGGTCGTGTCGATCAGCTTCTTCAGATCATCGGGCAGCGACGCATATTTCGCAGGGTTCATAACAACTGCGAAGGTCGCAGTAGAGACACCCGGTTCCAGAGAATATTTCACAACCGTGCCCAGATCGAAGCTTTGCGTGGCTTCATAGGGGAAGGTCGCGCCATCGATGATGCCCTTTGCGAGACCATCTTGTGTTTCAGCTGGTGGCACGGGCAGGGGCACAGCGCCCAGCGCTGGAATGATTTGTGCGAATTGTTCACCCGCATAGCGGATGCGAAGGCCCTTGAAGTCGGCGGCTGTGGCGATCTTCTTGTTGGCCGTGTGGAACATCAACGGATTGGTGACGGCCATCCAGAGAATTTTCAGGCCGTTATGTTCTGCGGCCAGAAATTCTGGTGCGAGTTCCGTCAGGCGCTTCGATGTGACAGCGCTATTGTCGCCAGCTTTCGGATGCACATAGGGCAGGCTGACGAGTTCTGTTGTGGGGTAACGGCCAGGAGTTGCGCCATGCAGGCCCACCGCAATATCCGCGACGCCGGAGCGTGCGAGGTCAAACTGGCGGTTCACGGGGCCAAGCTGCGAAGCAGGGAAAATATTGAGTTTTAGACGGCCACCCGACTTTTCAGTCAGCTCTTCGCCCCAGCGCACGAGTTCTTTCTGGAACGTATGGTTTGGCGGAAGATAATGCGAGACCTTCAGCTCGACGGTCTGTGCAACAGCAAAAGTGCAGGATGCGATCAGTGCGGCGGACGCGATGCTTCCAGCGAGCGCGCGACGAGTCATGCTCATGGTGTTCCTCCTTGCTTTCCTCTTCCTGATCGGTCGGAACACTCTTTGGTGCAGCCTGTACCGTATCATGGAACTAGAGTACCGCATGGCGATACCCGGTCAAGCGGACTCGCTTGTCCTTTGCCCCCTCCATTGGTAGGCGGGTGGTCAGCGAGAGATGGCGGCCCGGATGCGTTTGCGGAAGGCCTTCAATTGTCTCGATAAATCGTCCTTCTGCTCAGCGAAGCGCTGAGACGGCACAGGGATAGAGACCGCTACAGGGCGCCCCATCGGGTCGAGCATGGCAATGCCGATGGCGGAGATGCCCTCGCCATGTTCTTCGAGGTCATAGGCCAAATTGCTCTTGCGGATGTCTTCCAACTCGGCATGCAGTTTCGCGCGGTTTTTCAGCGGAAAATCAGGATGTTCTGCGAGGCTCTTGTCGATGAGCTCTTCGGCATCTTCGGGTGAGAAACAGGCGAGGATTGCTTTGCCATTGGCTGTGCAGTGCAGCGGAAATCGTTCCCCCACAGCCGACACGGCGACCAGGCGATGACGGCCGGGCACTTGATCCACAAAAACAGTCGAGCCACCTGACAGCACAGCCAGATCGACAGTTTCACCAACCTCTTCGCCAAGCGTGCGAAGATGCGGGCGTATGAGATCTGCCGTGTTGGAGGCAACCGATGCTGCAATGCGAACAAGGCCGGGGCCGATGCGCACATCGCCGGGACCTGATGCAATCACGAAATCTTCTGCTGCAAGTGCTGCCACGATGCGCTGCACGGTTGAGCGCGCCAAATCGACCGATTTCGCAATCTGGCCAAGGCTCAATCCATCAGGATGGTTTTCAAGCGTGCGCAAAATGCTCGCCGCTCGCGCAATGACTTGAATGCCGGCTTGCGTGCCGTTCTTTTCTTCAGGATCTTTGACGTCCTGCATCCGAACTCCTCCGATCGGCCCTTTCAAATCGCGCGGGAAAAAGCGCGGGACGGCCGATTGACCGCTATATGGTACATGCGTATCGTATCATGGACCACAAAAAATTTGGCGGCAATTCCGCCGTCAGGGATGAAGCGCAAACGGAGGATGACCATGCCCGTGACCATTCGCGGCATTCAGTTCGAGGGCAACCTCGACAATGCCATGGGACTCGAATTCTACAATCTCTCACATCGCTTTGGTTTTCAGGCGCCCAACTGGCCCTATTTCCAGGACGTGAAGATCGAGCGCATTCATTACATGGCAAAGTCCGGCGTGTTGTCGCAGCGCATCACCACGTCCATGCATTGCACGACGCATATTGATGCGCCGGCTCACGTTGTGCCCGGTACACCTTTCATCGATGAAGTGCCGCTGCCGCATTTCTTTGGTTCGGGCATTGTTGTGTCGCTGCCCAAAAAGCAATGGGAATCGATCACTTATGACGATCTCGAAAAGGCCGCTGGCAAAGTCGTGCGTCCGGGCGATGTCGTGATTATCAACACCGGCTGGCACAAGATTTACGGCGACAATGAAGATTATTTTGCCAAGGCGCCGGGTTTCGTGCCGTCCGCTGGCGATTGGTTTGTCGAGAAGAAGGTGAAAGTTGTTGGCCACGATACGCAGGCCAATGATCATCCGCTCGCCACCGCCATTGGCCCGCAGCGCAATGGACCTTTGCTGCCGCATCTCGAACAAGAATATTTCGAATGGTCGGGTGGGCGCGATTGGAAGGATGATTTCCCCGAGTGGGAACCCGTGCATCGCAAGCTTTTCACCAATGGCATTCTCGGCATTGAAAATGTCGGCGGCGATCTCGATGCTGTCACTGGCAAGCGCGTGACTTTCGCTTTCTTCCCGTGGAATTGGGACAAGGGTGATGGCTGCATCATTCGTCTCGTCGCCATGGTCGACAAGGGCGGCGATTATCGCATCGAACGTGGCGAGGCTTTCTGATGCATCTCAAGCGCTTTCAAGATGCGCAACCCTATGACGCCCCTAATCACAGGGGCGTTGTGGGTCTTCGCTTGCAGGGCTTTGAGCCCAATGGCCCGACCAATCAATGGATCGGCCTTTCGCAATTCCTGCCCGGCGGTGGCGCCGGTCCGGATTCCACGCCCTTTGAAAAAGTCTATGTCGTCATTGAAGGCGAGATGACGGTCATCATCGATGGCAAGGAAACAGTGTTGAAGAAATTCGACTCTTGCACCATTGCACCGGGTGAAGTGCGTGTGATCGAAAATCGCACCAATCACACTTGCACCATGATGGTCGTCATTCCCTATCCGCCGGGGGTGAAGCCATGAGTGCAGATTTTCTGAAAAACCCTGCTTCACTCTTCGACGTGAAGGGCAAGGTGGCTGTCATTACAGGCGCCTCAGGCGCTTTTGGTGCGCTGGCCGCGCAAGTTTTTGCGGGTGCGGGCTGCAAGCTCGTGCTCACGGCTGGCAAGAAGGCGGAACTCGATCAGATTTCAGCTGATTGCAAAGCGCTTGGCGCAGAAGTTGAAGCGCTCAACGTACGTCCCTCAACGGAAGCCATTTGCGATGACATTATCGCAGCAGGCGTGAAGCGTTTTGGCCGCGTCGATATTCTGGTTGTGGCCTCTGGCAAGAATGACGTGTCGAAAATCGACCAGATGGCGCCCGAGCGTTTTCTCGACGTGATGGATGCCAATGTTACGCAGAGCTGGTTGATGGCCAAAGCTGCCACCAAGCAGATGCTGGTGCAGGGCGGTGGCAAGATCGTCCTTATGTCGTCGGCTCGCGGACTGCTTGGTCATCCGGCGGGCTATACGGCTTATTGCGCGTCCAAGTCCGCTGTCGATGGCATCACCAAAGCTTTGGGCTGCGAATTGGGACCGATGGGCATTACGGTCAATGCGATTGCGCCGACCGTGTTTCGTTCGCCGCTTACCGCCTGGATGTTTGCGGATGATGAGAAGGCGCAGGCCACACGCGCAGGCTTTTTGGCCCGCGTGCCCAAGGGTCGTCTCGGCGAGCCGGAAGACCTGGCGGGTCCGTTGCTCTTCCTCGCCTCGCGTGCGTCCGATTTCTACACCGGACACATCCTCTACGCCGATGGCGGTTACACTTCAGGCTGAGGCATAAGCATGAGCGAGCGTGCGAATATTGCAATCATCGGCGCGGGCCTGATGGGTCATGGTATTGCGCAAGTCTTTGCGCGTGCCGGCCACAAGGTCCGTGTCTATGACGCCTATAAGGCCTCCCTCGACACGCTGCATGCGCGGATTGAAAGCAATCTGCGTGATTTGGACGAACCGATTGATTGCTTGCCGCTTGTGTCGGGTCATGCCGACATGGCGGAGGCAGTTGCGGGCGCGCAATTCATCTTTGAATGCGCACCCGAAAAAGTTGAACTGAAGCGCGAGATTTTCGCCAAGCTTGAAGCGCTGGCGCCCGCAGATGCGGTGCTTGCTTCCAACACATCGGTTATGCCGATTGGCTCGATTGTGGGTGATCTCTCAACACGCTCGCGCATGCTCGGCACACATTGGTGGAACCCGCCTTTTCTTGTGCCGCTGGTTGAAGTCGTCGGTACGCCAGACACCGAAGTGCGCCACATTGAAAGCATGATCGCGCTGCTGGCTTCTGCTGGCAAAACACCTGTGCGAGTCATGAAAGATGTCGCTGGCTTTGTGGGCAACCGTTTGCAGCATGCGCTTTGGCGCGAAGCCATTGCGCTGGTGGCCGAAGGCATTTGCGATGCACGCACGGTTGATACGGTGATCAAAGCGAGCTTTGGTCGGCGTCTCGCGGTTCTGGGACCGCTTGAAAATTCCGATCTTATCGGCACCGAGCTGACGCTTGATATTCACAAGACCATAATTCCTGCGCTCGATCACAGCACAGGCCCTAGCCCCTATCTCGATAAGCTGATGACTGAGGGAAAATTCGGCGTGAAATCGGGAGAAGGTTTTATGGCCTGGACGCCTGACGAAGCCCAGGCTCTGCGCAAGCGTGTTTTCGCGCATCTCAAAAAAGCTTTGGCCGCAGATCGCGGTGAGGGAGCCTAAAATGTCCGACGCCCTGAAGAAGACCGATCCGTCGAAGAAAGTCATCATCACTTGCGCTGTGACGGGCGGTATTCATACACCGACCATGTCGGATGCTTTGCCGATCACGCCTGCGCAAATTGCCGAACAGGCCATTGCAGCGGCAGAAGCAGGCGCATCCATTTTGCATCTGCATGCACGTGATCCGAAAGACGGCAAGCCGACACCGGACCCGAAAGTGTTTATGGAATTCTTGCCGCGCATCAAGCAGGCAACAGATGCTGTGATTAACATCACCACAGGCGGCGGTCTCAATATGACCGTTGATGATCGCCTCGCAGC
>CANGFE010000014.1 GCA_947453155.1 Beijerinckiaceae bacterium
CTGCCCGTTGATGAGCAAGCGGCCTTGCACCATCTGCACCTTGTCGCCCGGCATGCCGATCACGCGCTTGATGTAATCGGTCGAGCCATCGCTGGGGAGTTTGAACACGGCAATATCACCGCGCTTGGGCTCGGACCCAAAAATGCGACCGGAGAAAACATCCGGGCTGAGAGGCAGCGAATGTTTGGAATAGCCGTAGCTATATTTGGAGACGAACAGGTAATCGCCGATGAGCAGCGTTGGGATCAGCGAGCCTGAGGGAATGTTGAAAGGCTGGAAGAACAGCGTGCGCACAACGACGGCGATGAGGAGAGCCTGCACGATGACCTTGATGGTCTCGACGACGCCGCCCTCTTCCGTCTTGGCTTGACTGTCTTTCAACTGCGCCGGACCGCTCATGGATGTTCCCGTCATGGGCCCGAATCAAGGGCCAAAGGCGCCCTGCGCCCGAAGAAGACAGAGCTATAGCGACTGCGCTCCTGCGCGCCAAGTGTTCCTCGAAAAGGGGCAGAAGCGGGGCGATCGTGCCCTCTTGGCGCCTGCGATCCAGACCGTTTAGCGCTCTGGGGTGGTCCACCATGGCGCTTTGGGGCGACCCGCATCCATGGCCTTGCGCATCGTGCGGATGGCCTGAGGCAGCCCGACAAACAGCGCCTCGCCCATCAGGAAATGACCTATGTTCAACTCAACAATCTGGGGCAGCCCCGCAATGCGCTTGGCGGTCGCATAATCAAGCCCATGACCAGCGTGACACTCAAGCCCAAGCTCTGAGGCTTTGGCAGCGGCCACGCGAATGCGCTCAAACTCATGTTCAGCATGGGCGGAGCCTTCACTCACGGCTTCGCACCAAGAGCCCGTGTGCAATTCAACGACCGGCGCGCCGATGGAGGCGGCCGCTTCCAGCGCATCGACCGATGGTTCGATGAAGAGCGAGACGCGGATGCCGGCGGCCTTCAGACGCGCGGTGGCATCTCTGACATGATCATGACCGCCGATCACATCGAGCCCGCCTTCGGTCGTGCGCTCACTGCGCTTTTCCGGCACGAGACAGGCCGCATGCGGCTTGGTCTTGATAGCAAGGCCGATCATTTCTTCGGTCGCTGCCATTTCAAAATTCAGCGGCTTGGAAATGCTCGCCATGAGACGTGCAATATCTTCGTCGCGGATGTGGCGACGGTCTTCGCGCAAATGCGCGGTAATGCCATCGGCACCCGCTTCAATGGCCAGCAAAGCGCCGCGCACCGGATCTGGCAAAGCACCGCCGCGCGCATTGCGCACGGTGGCAATGTGATCAACATTCACGCCTAGACGCAAACGCGGTGCGCTCATCCCCAAACTCCGTTTCAGACTTTTAAGCCGCGGCTGCCCGGCTTGATGGCGGGCATAGCAGCAAGTTCCGGCGGCAGAGCATCGGCCGCATAGGTCGGAATATCCATGGTGGCGAGCGCAACAAGCGGCGCTCCGACATCAGCCTTGCCGCCCGAGCGATCAATCAGGCAGGCGGCGCTCACAATCTTTGCGCCCTCTGTGAGATGCTCTTGCAAGCTTTCCAGCGTTTCGCGCAGCGACAGGCCTGTGGTGATAATGTCTTCGACAATGATCACCTTCGCGCCCGGATCAATCTGGAACCCACGACGCAGAGCAAATTTGCCATTCTCGCGCTCGACGAAAATCGCTTTCGCACCCAGATGACGCGCGGTCTCATAGCCCGGCACAATGCCCCCGACGGCGGGCGACACGACAATGTCGATCTTGCCGTAGATGGATTCAATTTTCTGGGCCAAAGCGCGGCAGAGTTTTTCCGTGCGCTTCGGGTCCTGGAAGACGAACATTTTTTGCAAGAAGACGGGGCTACGCAGGCCCGATGTCAAAATGAAATGGCCATGCAGCAGCGCACCCGCCGCGCGGAATTCGTCCAAAACCTCGTTCTCGGTCATTTTGGCCCCTCAGTCTGTTGAGGGAGGTTTAGGGCGGCGGGGGCTCCGAGACAAGGGAAGCCCTGCCCTCACTGCGCCGCTTCTGCGAGAAAGCCACCGGATTGTGTCTCAACCAGCCGGCGATAGGCCCCGTTTTCACGCGCCATCAGGCTATGGTGGGTGCCGTCTTCGACAATCCGGCCGTGGTCAAAGACCAGAATGCGGTCGAGTCGCTGCACGGTGGACAGCCGATGCGCAATGACCAGCGTCGTGCGCCCTTCCGACAGGCGGTCCATGGCTTCGCGGATGTATGTCTCTGACAGACTGTCGAGCGACGAGGTGGCTTCATCGAGAATAAGAATGGGCGTCGCCGCCAAAATAGCACGCGCAATAGCAACGCGCTGGCGCTCGCCACCCGATAATTTCACGCCGCGCTCACCCACCAATGTCTCATAGCCTTTGGGCAAGCCCTTCACGAATTCATCGACATGGGCGAGACGCGCGGCTTCGATAATGTCTTCACGGCTTGCCTCGGGGCGACCATAGGCAATGTTTTCGGCAATGGAGCGATGGAAAAGCACAGGCTCTTGCGGCACAAGGCCAACAGCATTGCGTAATGAGGCTTGCGTGACATGGGCAATGTCTTGCCCGTCAATGCGGATAGTCCCGCTATTGAGATCATAAAGGCGCTGGATGAGCTTGACGAAAGTCGATTTGCCCGCGCCCGATGCGCCGACCAAGCCGATTTTCTGTCCTGCTGGAATATGCAGCGTGAAGTGATCGTAGAGCGGCTCGCGCGCGCTTTTATATTTAAACGTGACCTGATCAAATTCAATCGCGCCTTGCGTGACCTGCAACGGTTTTGCATCGGGGCGATCAGCCACTTGCAAATGCGCATTTCGGAATTCAAGCACATCATCCATGTCATTTACCGTGCGCTGCACGGAGCGCACATGCTGGGCAATGTCTCGCAAATAGCCGGTGATCAGAAATTGCGTGGCAATGAGGCTGGCAATATCACCGGGCGTGGCGCGGCCTTGCGTCCATAGCCACAGGCCTGTGCCGAGCATCCCCAATTGCAGGACCAAGAGCAGCACGGCTTGCACGAGGCCAGAGACTGCGCTGCGATCCCATGAACGAATGGCGCGCCATTGCCAGCCCTGCGCGATTTCAGCGAAATGGCGATCTTCGCGCTCTTCCGCCGCAAAACTCTTCACGGCCGCATTGCCCGTGACGGAATCAGCGAGCATGCCCGCCATTTTCGAATCCCATTCACGCGCCGCGACATTGGCGGGGCGGATCCAGACGACAGATAGCGTCACCACCACAGCGATAAAGGTGAAGACACAAACACCCGTGATGAGGCCCAGCAAAGGCCAGCGCCAAGCAAACATGGCCGTCACGCCTGTGACGACAATGAAAGCTGGCACGAGGCCAAAGGCGAGCGTGTCAGTGAAAGTATCAAAGGCCGTCATGCCACGCGTGATTTTGCGCACGGTCGCGCCAGCAAAAGAATTGGCATGCCAATCGGACGAGAAGCGCTGCACTTTGGCAAAGGCATCGCGGCCGATGGTGGTGATGGCACGCGCCGACAGACGATTGGCGATAAAGGTCACGCTCTGGCGCATGATGTGAAAGACCGCACCCAGCGCCACAAAGATGAGAAGCGCCTGAATGGCTGGCTTCGGATCATCCGCCTTGCCCGAAGCTACCGCATCGACAAGCCAGCCAGCCGCCACAGGCACGCTGACATCAATGAGGGTAGAAACGACGCGCAGTGCCAGCAGCGAGAAGAAGAGTTTTGGCGCGATCAGCCAATAATGGGTAACGAAGCGCAATACGCGCCCAAATTTGGCCCCCGTCCCCGCACGGGTCTTGTCATCTTTTACGGTCATGGGGGCTTTATGGCGCGGGTGGGGGCGCGGGGCAAGGTTTCCAACGCCAACTCAGCCGTCATTGCGAGGAGCCGAAGGCGACGCGGCAACCCAGAGGCCACACATACGCCCTCTGGTTTGCTTCGCTCCGCTCGCAATGACGGCGGCTAGGCGCCCTGCTGCATAATCCGCAGGCGCGCGCGTAGGCTTTCGCGGATATGGGCGCGAGCCAAAGCGTCAGCCTTGTCGGCATCCTGTGCGCCAATAGCTTCAATCAAGTCGCGATGTTCGCGGAAGGCCGCCAAGGGGCGCGCATCTACTGTGAAAGTGGTACGCCCCAACAAGGCAATCGCGTCCTGCAATTCCTGCAAGGCGCTGTCGAGATAGCGGTTGCGGGAGCTCGCAAAAATGCATTCGTGAAAGAGACGATTGAAGCGCGCCATCTCATCCGCGCTGGTGGCCTTTTCAAATCCCTCTTCGAGATCACGCAGAGCATCGACCTCTGGCGCACTGGCGTGTTTGGCGGCAAGCCGCGCCGCAGCGCCCTCCAAAATCTCGCGCATGGCATAGAGCTCGACGACCTCCGTCTGGTCGAGGCGGCGCACGATGAGCCCGCGGCCCTGCCCCGGCACGACCAGCCCTTTGGACACCAACCGCCCAAAGGCCTCGCGCACCGGCGTGCGGGAGACTTTCAGCCGCTCCGCCACCTCTTCCTCACGCAGGCGGTCACCGGGCTTGTAGATGCCGGAGCGCAAAGCCTCGCGGAGCGCCCGAAAGGTCGCTTCGCCCAAAGGCAGGCCCTCGGCCTCGTCCAAACCCTTGTCCACCGCCATGGGGAAATCCTCTGGAGCGCATTGCCAAGGATTGTATACAAAGATATACAGAAAAGAAAGGCCCAGCTCGGGCCCGATTCCGGACAGGTCCCATGGCTGATTTTTCCAAACGCTATGATGTGCTGGTGATTGGCGGCGGCAATGCCGCGCTGTGTGCTGCCATCAGCGCTGCGCGCGAAGGCGCTTCTGTGCTTGTGCTCGAAGCTGCCCCCAAATTCTACCGCGGCGGTAATACGCGCCACACACGCAACATGCGCTGCGCCCATGATGCAGCGACCGACACTTTGTCAGGCCCCTATTCGGAAGAAGAATTTTTCGACGATCTGCTGCGCGTCACCGGTGGCAACACCAATGAAGACCTCGCGCGCATGATGATCCATGAATCGAAAGACATGCTCGACTGGATTGTGCAGCAGGGTGTGCGCTTCCAGCCCTCACTAGGTGGCACCTTGTCACTCGGTCGCACCAATTCCTTCTTTTTGGGTGGTGGGCGCGCCATGTTGAATGCGCTCTATCTCACCGCCGAAGATCTGGGCGTTGCCATTGCCTATGAAGCGGAAGTCGTCGGCCTTGATGTTGAAAACGGCATGTTTCTTGGCGCGAAAGTGAAGCGCCCTGAGGGCGAGGCCTATGTGCGTGCAGGCGCTCTTGTTACAGCCTCTGGTGGTTTTGAAGCGAATAAGGAATGGCTGGAAGAAAGCTGGGGACCAGCCGCGAAAAACTTCCTTATTCGCGGCACGCGGTTCAATCGCGGCACGGTTTTGAAAATGCTTGGCGCGGCTGGTGTCGATCAAATTGGCGACCCAACCCAATGTCACGCGGTCGCCATTGATGCGCGAGCACCCGAATATGATGGCGGCATTATCACGCGCCTTGATTGCGTGGTGTTTGGCATTGTCGTGAACAAAAATTGCGAGCGTTTTTACGATGAGGGCGAGGATGTCTGGCCCAAGCGCTATGCCATTTGGGGTCGCTTGGTCGCAGGCCAGCCGGACCAGATCGCTTACATCATCTTCGATGCCTCATCGCTCGAACTCTTCATGCCCTCCTGCTTCCCGCCGATCAAAGCCGAGAGCATCCGCGAACTCGCAGGCAAGCTGGACCTTGATGCTGATGCGCTCGAAAAGACGATGTGCGAATTCAACGCTGCGGTGAAACCCGGCCATTTCGATCATACCCAGCTTGATGATTGCCGCACGCAGGGGCTGGCGATTGAAAAGACCCATTGGGCGCGCAAAATCGAAAAGGCGCCCTTCTATGCCTATCCGGTGCGGCCGGGCATTACCTTCACTTATCTGGGCGTGCGCGTGAACCATCAATCGCGCATGATGATGGCGGATGGCAAACCCTCCGCCAATATGTTTGCAGCTGGCGAAATCATGGCCGGCAATGTTTTGGGCAAAGGCTATGCCGCAGGAATCGGCATGACCATCGGCAGCGTTTTCGGACGCATCGCGGGACGGGAGGCGGCCACCAATGCACGCAACTAATACACTGGCTGAAGCCGATCGCCTCATGACTTTGTGCAATAGCTGCCGCTATTGCGAAGGTCTCTGCGCTGTTTTTCCGGCCATGGAAATGCGCCGCGAATTTTTGGATGGCGATCTGAACTATCTCGCCAATCTCTGCCATTCGTGCGGCGCTTGCTATCATGATTGCCAATTCTCGCCGCCGCATGAATTCAACATGAATGTGCCCAAAGTCATGGCACAGGTGCGCGCAGACTCTTATGCCGCTTACGCTTGGCCCAGCGCGTTTGCGCCCATGTTCGAAAAGAACGGGCTCAAGATCTCGCTCATTGCTGCGTTGAGCGTGGCAGCCTTCATTGCGGGCTTTGTGGCCTGGCATGATCCGGCTGCCCTCTTTGGCCAGCATGCCGGCAATTTTTATCGCCTCATGCCGCATAATACGATGGTGGTGATTTTCGGCGCCGCTTTCCTTTATGCGATCATCGCCATGGTCATGGGCATTCGCAATTTCTGGACAAATATTGGCGAACCGGCGGCAACTCTGACGCAAGGCGGCTCGCTTTGGCAGGCGATGAAAGATGCCTCGACCTTGCGCTATCTCGATGGCGGCGGTGTGGGCTGTATGAATGACAGCGAGCGCCCGACCGACAATCGTCGCCGCTATCATCATTTCACCTTCTACGGCTTCATGCTGTGCTTCGCCTCAACCAGCATTGCGACGCTCTACCATTACGTGCTGGGCAAACAGGCGCCTTATGCTTGGTATGATCTGCCCGTCTTGCTTGGCACGATCGGCGGCATTGGCCTTGTCATTGGCCCCATTGGCCTGCTGATGGCCAAGCGCGAGCGTGACCCCATGTTGGTGGATGACGCACGCAAAGGCATGGATGTCGCTTTCCTTGTGATGCTGCTGGCAACGGGTGCAACGGGCCTTGCTTTGCTTGTGCTGCGTGACACATCGGCCATGGGGCTGTTGCTCAGCCTGCATCTGGGCGTGGTCTTCGCGCTCTTCGTCACCATGCCTTATGGCAAGTTCGTGCATGGCATCTACCGCTTCCTCGCGCTGGTGCGCTATGCAAAGGAAAAGCGGATGATTGAATCGGGAGAGGCGGGAACGGCCTAGCCGTTCACGCGCTCCACTTTCGAGACGACAGACTTGGCTTTGAGCTGCGTCATGATCGCATTGAGATGCGACAGGTCGATCACCTGCACGTCAATGACAATGTCGCGGAAATCTTGCGAGCGCGACACGAACTCAATGTGATCAATATTGGCGCCGGCATCGCCGATGACGGTTGAGATCACGCCAAGCGCGCCCGGTTCATTCAAAGCATTGACGATGATGCGCGCGGGAAAGAAATCTTTGCGCTCATCATCAATATCCCAACGCACATCAAGCCAGCGCTCGGGCTGGTCATCAAAATCCATCAGTGCTGGTGACTGGATCGGATAGATCGTAATCCCCTCGCCCGGCGTCAGAATGCCCACAATGCGGTCGCCCGGCACAGCGCCGCCATTGGGCGCAAAACGCACGGGCAGATCCCCAGCCAGACCGCGGATCGGAATGGCTTGCGCATGATCGTCACCATCGGCGCCCGGCACTTTGAAAACGAGGCTTTCGGCTTTTTTCAAACCAAACCAGCCACGTTCAGTTTTCGGTGCGGCAATGCCAGCTTTGCGCTCTTCCTTGAAGTCCGGATAGACCGCTTTCACCACATCGCCCGAAAACATTTCGCCGCGACCAACGGCTGCCAAAACATCATCAATGCTTTGGCGCGCCAGACGCGGAAGCGCGACTTTCAGCTTCTCATCCGAAAAAGCTTTTTGGGCGCGCTCAAAAGCGCGCGTGACAATCTGTCGGCCAAGGCCTGCATATTGAGACCGCACAGCATCGCGCGTCGCGCGGCGAATGGCAGCGCGCGCTTTGCCCGTGACAACGAGGCTCTCCCACGCCGCGGGCGGCACCTGATTTTCGGCAATGGCGATTTCAACCTCATCGCCATTTTGCAATTCGGACAAAAGCGGCGCGATGCGGCCATTGATCTTGGCGCCCACCGCATTATTGCCGACGTCCGTATGCACGGAATAAGCAAAGTCGATGGGCGTTGCGCCGCGCGGCAGCGCAATCAGGCGGCCTTTGGGTGTGAAGCAGAAGACCTGATCATGGAAGAGTTCGAGCTTGGTGTGCTCCAGAAATTCTTCCGGTGAATCGCCCTCAGCCAGCATTTCAATCGTGCGGCGCAGCCATCGATAGGCGCGGCTTTCGCGCGACAGGGCATCAGTGTCATTGGCGCGCCCATCCTTGTAGAGCGCATGGGCCGCGATGCCATATTCATTGATCTCATGCATCTGATGCGTGCGCACCTGCAGCTCAACGCGCTGGCGGCCGGGGCCGACCACGGTTGTGTGCAATGAGCGATAATCATTCTGCTTGGGCGTCGAGAGATAATCTTTGAAACGGCCTGGCACGAAGGGCCATTTGGTATGGATGATGCCGATGACGCGGTAACAATCCTCAACCGAATCCACCAAAACGCGGAAGCCGAAAATATCCGACAATTGTTCAAAGGCGATGGATTTGCGCTCCATCTTACGCCAGACCGAATAAGGCGCTTTCTCGCGGCCCTTCACATCAGCGTGGAAACCGCGCGCTGCGAGCGCCTCGCGCAATTCATCTTCAATCTTGGCGATCAGCGCGCCGTTTTTCGTATGCAGGTCAGCCAGCCGCGCTTCAATCATGGCGCAAGCATCCGGCATCAGATTTTTGAAGCAAAGATTTTCCAGCTCGTCGCGCATGTTCTGCATGCCCATGCGGCCAGCGAGCGGGGCATAAATATCCAATGTCTCTTCGGCAATGCGCTTGCGCTTTTCCGGCGGCACGAAATGCAGCGTGCGCATATTGTGCAGGCGGTCGGCGAGCTTCACCACCAGCACACGCACATCGTCGGCGATCGCCAGCAAGAGTTTTCGGAAATTCTCCGCCTGCTGCGCTTGCTTCGATACCAGATCGAGTTTTTTGAGCTTGGTCAGACCATCGACCAGCGCACCGATTTCGTGGCCAAAGAGCTGATCAATCTCTTCGCGCGTCGAGCCTGTGTCTTCAATCGTGTCGTGCAAGACGGCGGCGACAATGGTCGCGTCATCAAGCTTCAGATCGGTGAGAATAGCGGCGACTTCGAGCGGATGCGAAAAATAGGGATCGCCCGATGCACGCTTTTGCGCACCATGGGCTTTCATCGCATAGACATAAGCGCGGTTCAAAAGCTCCTCATCGGCTTGCGGATTGTAACGCCGCACCCGATCAACAAGCTCATACTGCCGCATCATTTTATTCATCAGACCAACATGCACCCACAAAGCCAAAGCGCAAATCACGCATGGCTACTATCGGGCAAAGCGGGCACCAGTGACAACCCGCAAAAAGAAAAAGGCGCCGGAGACAACCGACGCCTTTTTGAAAATGCGATGGATGGAGAAAGATTACTCTCCATCATCCTCCGTCTCGGCCGGGGGCACGAGACCTTCGAGGCCGCGCAGAAGATCTTCTTCCGTCATGCGGTCGAACTGCAGGTCGCCATCAGCATTGCCGCCAAGGTCAGCAGCTGCGGGCGTGAGGGCGGGAACGACTTCTGCTTCCGGCTCGTCAACTTCGACATGCTTTTGCAGCGAATGGATCAGATCTTCCTTGAGATCTTCCGGCGCCAAGGTCTCGTCGGCGATTTCGCGCAGAGCCACGACCGGGTTCTTGTCATTGTCGCGGTCGACAGTGATCTGCTGGCCCGAGGAGATCATGCGGGCGCGGTGGCTGGCAACGAGCACCAGCTCAAAACGGTTTTCGACCTTGTCGATGCAATCTTCGACGGTGACGCGTGCCATGGGGCGACGTTCCCTAAAACAGAGAGGAGGACGTGGATTGGCCCCCTCCGTACACGAAAGCCCCCCCAGAGGCAACAAAAAGCGCCACCGGCCATCCAGACCCCAAAAGCCCCTGTCCGGACCCCGTTTATCCCCGCCAGAGACAGTCTAAGCTTCAGCCAAACCATTTATAGACAACAATTTTTCCGGAGATTTACTTGACGGGCCGACCCCTGCGACAGATGGTGTCATCATTGCCCCGGGCGCTGAGTCTCTTCAAACAGTCTTTTTGCCCCGGCATGGGATTTTGCCAAACGGCGCGGCCGCCCTTTTGACGCGGCATTTTGAGCGGATTTTGAGCGGAATTCCTCCTTAGATCATAGAAAGAAGAGTTTTTTAGCATGGCTCATGAACGCATCGCTCTCTTTATCGATGGTGCCAATCTTTACGCTACCGCCAAGTCGCTCGGTTTCGATATCGACTACAAAAAGCTTTTGAAGGAATTTCACTCGCGTGGCCGTTTGGTCCGGGCGTTCTATTACACGGCTCTGATCGAAGATCAGGAATATTCCTCCATCCGACCGCTGATCGACTGGCTCGACTATAATGGCTTCTCGGTGGTCACCAAGCCGACCAAGGAATTCGTCGACTCCATGGGCCGCCGCAAGGTCAAGGGCTCGATGGATATTGAACTGGCGGTCGACGCCATGGAAATGGCCAATCACATCGACCACATGGTCCTTTTCTCGGGTGATGGCGACTTCCGCTCGCTCGTTGCCGCTGTTCAGCGCAAGGGCGTGCGCGTTTCGGTCGTCTCGACCATTACGACGCAGCCGCCGATGGTTGCCGATGAATTGCGCCGCCAGTGCGATGAATTCGTCGATCTTCTCCACCTCGCCAATAAAGTCGGTCGCGAATCCAATGAGCGTCCGCCCGTGCGCGAGCGCCGCCCTGCCGGCAATGACGAGATGCTCGACACCTGAGACTGAAGCGTTATTTTTCAGGGCATGGCCAAATCATCTTCCAAGCCCGCCCCTGGACGCGATTGTCCGCTCTGCCCGCGCCTCGTTGCTTTCCGCAATGAGGCGCGCGCCTCTTATCCCGATTGGCATAATGCGCCTGTCCCCTCTTTCGGGGATTCGTCTGCGCGCCTCCTGATTGTGGGACTGGCACCGGGCCTGCGCGGCGCCAATCGAACGGGCCGACCTTTTACGGGCGATTGGGCCGGCGACCTTCTTTACGAAACACTCATCGAACAGGGCTTTGCCAAAGGCACTTATGATGAGCGGCCGGATGATGGGCTGAAGCTGATCGATTGCCGCATCACCAATGCGGTGCGCTGTGTGCCGCCGCAAAACAAACCTACACCGGCCGAAATCAACACCTGCCGAACATTTCTTGTCAGCTCGTTTGGTGAAATGAAAAATCTGCGTGCCATTGTTGCGCTGGGACGCATTGCGCATGAAAGCGTGGTGCGCGCACTGGGGTCAAAACTCTCCGCTATGCCCTTTGCCCATGGCGCCGTGCATGAGGCGGGAGAATTCCGCCTCTACGACAGCTATCATTGCTCGCGCTACAATACGAACACGGGCGTGCTGACGCCCAAAATGTTCAAGGATGTTTTTAAACAGGTGAAAAAGGGACTGACGGCTTAAAAACCCCGTCATTGCGAGGAGCCGAAGCCGACGTGGCAATGCAGAATGCCACACGTGTCACCTCTGGATTACTTCGCTTTGCTCGCAATGACGGCGAAGACGTTAAATTAGTCGCGGTGGCGTAGCAGGCGACCCTGCTCTTTCTTCCAATCGCGGGCTTTTTCGCTCTGGCGCTTGTCAGCGACATTCTTGCCGCGGCCCAAGGCGATTTCGATTTTCGCGCGGCCCTTTTCATTGAAATACATTTTGAGCGGCACAATGGTCATGCCTTTGCGCTCGACCGCTTGCGAAAGTTTGGCCGCTTCACGCAATTTGACAAGCAATTTGCGCGGACGGCGCGCCTCGTGATTGAAGCGGTTGGCCTGCAAATATTCCGGGATATTGGCGTTGTAGAGGTAAAGCTCGCCCGCACGATCGACGCCGACATAGCTCTCGGCTATGGTCGCTTTGCCATTGCGCAGCGACTTCACTTCCGTGCCGGTGAGCATAATGCCCGCTTCCAGCGCATCGCCGATCTCATAGTCAAAGCGCGCGCGACGATTGTCGGCGACGATCTTGAAATCAGGCTGGTTCTTCGCGGCCACAATGTTTCTCCGGACCAACAGCTGAACATCAGCCGCCGATCACCCCCGCATGAACCATAGCAGAACGGATCACAGTGCGCGTGCCTTCTGTGACCGGCAGCAGCGGCAGACGCACTTCATCCTTCACCTTGCCCAAGAGCGACAGGCCATATTTGGCGCCCGCCACACCCGGCTCCTTGAAGATGGCATCATGCAGCGGCACGAGACGATCCTGAATTTCGAGCGCGCGCTTGTAATCGCCCGCAAGGGTCGCTTCCTGCATTTGCGCGCAAAGCTTGGGCGCCACATTCGAGACGACCGAAATACAGCCAACCCCGCCTGCGGAATTGAACGCCACGGCCGTCATATCCTCGCCCGAAAGCTGGATGAAGCCGGCGCCCATGGCGTGGCGCTGCTGCGACACGCGCGCCAGATTGCCCGTTGCATCCTTCACGCCGACAATATTCTTCAGATCGAAAAGGCGCTTCATCGTATCGACCGACATGTCGACCACAGAGCGCGGCGGGATGTTGTAGATGAAGATCGGAAGACCAATCGCATCATTGATCGCCTTGAAGTGCTGATACATGCCTTCTTGTGTCGGCTTATTATAATAAGGCGTCACAACCAGCACCGCATCGGCACCAGCCTTTTCAGCGTGCTTGGCCAGATCAATCGCTTCGGCCGTATTGTTCGAGCCCGCACCCGCAATGACCGCGGCACGCCCCTTGGCTTCCTGAATGCAGAGTTCCACCACGCGGTGATGCTCAGCATGGGAGAGCGTGGGGCTCTCGCCCGTCGTGCCAACCGGGATCAGCCCCTTGGTGCCCTCTTCGATCTGCCAAGAGACGAGCGCGCGAAACGCCTCCTCGTCGATCCGGCCGTCACGGAACGGGGTCACAAGAGCGGTCATCGAACCCTGGAAGCGGGCGGAAGCGGACATGAGCAGACATCCTTAGAAATCAGCACGCCGCCATATGGACGCCGCACTTACTAGTCCTGATAAAAGTCGGCTTCACAGATAGCCCCTGAGGCAGGGCGAGAAAAGGCCCGACAAGCGGGATTTACACTTCATCAACCCTGATCACGCAGGGTCCAAGCTAGCAAGCGACCCGAAAAAGGACCGGATCATGCCAATGTTGCGCAAATCCCTCCTGATGGGTGTGGCGGTCGGGGGACTTGCTCTGGCCGCAGCCCAGCTTTGGCACGCGCCTGCCCCCTTGGCACCCCCGCCTCTGGCTACACCGCCTGCTGCCCCAGTTGAGCCCCAACAAGCCACCGCACCGGTTCCGGTTCCGACCCCACAAGTCACCCTGCCCGCGCCCACCCCTGAGCCTCGGCTCGCCATTGACGCCCCGGGACTGCGCGAGGCATGGGCCGCCTATGCGGCCGGTGAGATAGAAAAGGGCGACCAGCAGGCTGCCCGAGTCGACGACCCGCTCGCCCGCCTGACGCTCGATTGGTTCGCCCTGCAAAAAGAGCGCGGTCCCGCATCGCTGCCACGTCTGATGGCTTTTCTGGCAGCCAACCCCGATTGGCCAACGCGCGCGGCGCTGGAACGGCGTGTCGAAGACATTCTCTTCTGGGACAAAACACGCGCATCAATGGCGGGAACCCTCTTTGCCACGCGCGCACCACAAAGTGCGGCCGGGCGCTTGGCGCTGGCGCGTTTTGAACGCAGCTCTGGCAAAGAGGCGCAAGCGCGCATGCGTGTGGCGCAAGTCTGGCGCAATGAAGATGTGTCGCAGGCGGTGGAGACACAAATTCTGAAAGAATTTCCGGATCTGCTGACGACAGCCGATCATCAAGCGCGCGCACTACGTTTGGCCTATGCCGGAAAATCAGCCGCGCTACGCGCAGCTGCTCTGGCAGGCGAGGATGTGACCGTTCTGGTCAAAGCGCGACTTGCCGTCACCAATGAAGAGGCTTCCGATAAATTGATGCAAGCCGTGCCAGAGGCTTTGCGCAAAGATCCCCTCTATCTGTTGAGCGAAGCCCAACGCCTGCGCCGCAAGAATGATCTGGAAGCAGCTGCCAAAACCATCCAAAGCGCGCCGCGTGAGCGAGCCGCCCTTATTGATCCTGACGAATGGTGGACCGAGCGGCGTGTGCTCGCACGCAAATTGCTCGATGAGAAAAAGCCCGATCTTGCCTATGCGCTCACTGCCAACCACAGCGCACAAGGCCGCGAGCAATTTATCGAAGCTGAATTTCATGCCGGCTGGATTGCCTTGCGCTTCTTGAATGATGCGACCAAAGCCATGCCGCATTTTGCGCGTGCAGCCCAACGCGCCGAAACGCCGATCTCGCGCGCCCGCGCTGCCTATTGGCAGGGTCGCGCAGCACAAGCCCAAAATAAACTGGATGAAGCCCGCCAATTTTACACGCGCGCCGCACAAGAGCCGACGGTCTATTACGGCCAAATCGCGCGCGAAAAATTGGGCCTGCCCGCCACCGGCTTGCGCCGTGCGAAACCTGCAGCCCTTGGCGATGGACGACTGCCCGCGGTGCGCGTCGCCGAATTTCTCTATGCGATAGGCGAAACAGAACAGGCGACTATTTTAGCCAGCGATACGGGGCGCGCCATCAGCGATGAAGCGCAATTGGCCGCTCTCGCCCAGATCGCCTCGCGCAACAAAGATGCGCGTGCAAGCCTCGCCATTGGCAAACAAGGCTTGCAAAGAGGTTTGCCCTTGGATGAAGCGGCATTCCCCTTGAGCGGAATTCCAAATTTTGAACCTGCGAGCCTATCGGCTCCTCTGCCCGTGGTTCACGCCATTGCGCGGCAAGAAAGCGCTTTTCATCCGCGCGCATTGTCATCGGCCGGCGCAAAGGGCTTGATGCAGATGATTGATGCGACAGCGCAGCGCACGGCCAAACAAATTGGCGTGCCCTTTGAAAAAAGCAAATTGCTGGATGAGCCAGCCTATAATGCGCAATTGGGCGCCGCGCATCTGGGACAATTGCTCGCCGATTTCAAAGGCTCACATATTCTGACATTTGTGGCCTATAATGCCGGCCCGCGCCGTGCACGCGACTGGATCACCGCCTATGGCGATCCGCGCGATCCCGCCATTGATCCAATTGATTGGGTGGAGCGCATCCCCTTTTCCGAGACGCGCAATTATGTGCAACGGGTCATGGAAAATCTCGATGTCTATGCCCGCCTGATCGATCAGGCCGATAGCGCCACTTTGCGTGCGGAATTGCGCACAGACGACCGACGGCTTTAGACTGGCCCCATGAGCGCCCCAAACATCACCTCCCGCTTTCACACATCTGCTGATGGCTTGCGACTGCATTTGCGAGGCTACACCCCCCAAGACGCACGCGGCTTGCCCGTTGTCTGCTTGCCGGGCCTTGCTCGCACCGCTGATGATTTTGATTGCATCGCCCGCGCTCTGGCGCAGCAAGGGCGGCGCGTGATCGCGATTGATTATCGCGGGCGTGGATTGTCCGACCATGATCCGGACCCGAAGAAATATGATCTGGCTGTCGAGAGCGCCGACATCCAGCTGATGCTCGCGGCCGAGTGCATCACACAGGCGATTTTTCTGGGCACGTCGCGCGGCGGCATTCACGCCATGTTGTTTGCGGCTTTCAAGCCGGAGCTTTTGGCTGGCGTCATTCTCAATGACATCGGCCCCGTGCTGGAACCAGCCGGCCTCATTCGCATCAAGAGCTATGTCGGGAGACTGCCGCGCCCGCAGAATTGGGATGAAGCGGTTGCCATGTTCAAAAAAGTGTCGGGCGCACAATTCCCGGCGCTGAGTGACGCCGATTGGCACGCCTATGCGCGCCTGACGCTGGAGGAGAAAGAGGGCGAGTTGGTCGCGCGTTATGACCCGGCGCTGGCGCGTGCGCTGGATGCTTATGACCCCTCAAAACCCATGCCTGACCTCTGGGCGCAATATGAGGCACTGAAGCCGTTTCCCTTGCTAGCGATTCGAGGTGAAACCTCTGATCTTCTGTCCCCCGCCGTCTTCCAGGAGATGCTAAGCCGCCACCCAAGCGCGCAAGCCTTGACGGTCCCCGGCCAAGGCCATGCGCCTCTGCTCCTGGACCAGCCCTCGATTGAGCGGATCTGCGCTTTCATCGGCGCGATTGTCCCATGAGGGGGCCAAAAGCTTGCCAATCCCGCCCGCCTCGGGCATAGAAACGCCCGACCCCCTAGGGGTCTGCGGAGACGTGGCCGAGAGGCTGAAGGCAACGGTTTGCTAAATCGTCATAGGGGAAACTCTATCGTGGGTTCGAATCCCACCGTCTCCGCCATTATTCCTATAATTTGCTTTAAAAATCAGATACTTACGAACTAGGTTATCGTTCGTTCCCACGTTCATTCCCACTTATCGCTTTACGTAGGCTCGGCTAGCGAAAGCCCCACCCGGCCGCCTTACGGGGGGCATCAACTAAAAGCCTCCCTGCCCTTGACCGCCCCTTAATAGCTAGAACAGTTCACATACATTCCAGTCTTATAGCATCGAGTCTGCACTGGCATTGGTGGCGGGGGAGCCGAGTAGGCAGGCCGAGCCGCAGCCATAGCTGCTGCCGTTGCGTTAAGTGAAGCGGCCGTAGCGTTTAACGCTGCAGCTTGCGCGGCCGCTTGCTGTCTTTCAGATTCATCACCAACAGCTTTTGCGCGATAATAATATTCAGCGATTAAAAATTGCCCCTGCTCGGTCGTGATTTCATTCCGCGCGATCCTGCTATTGGTCAATTCTATAAAAGCCACCAATGCTTTTTCTGCCTGGGTAAAAGAAGGGTAGGAGGGATGATGCGAAAAACAACGCGAGTCCTCAATAAGCTTTTCAGAGGTACAAGCCACCACAGCAGACTGATAGAAAGATGTCCCAACGGATTGGCTAGTTTGGCTGCAAGCGCCAACCAAAAAAATAGAACCTAAAAAGAGCAATTTATTAGGCTTGATCACTTAAGGCTCTCCCCGGTTTCTACCGCAAATAAAAACATGTCCAGCCTTTTTCCCTAATAGTTCGGGCCCATCGTCTTTACATCAAATAGCCCTAAAAGCTCGTGCAATTAACGTAAATACCTGTCCGATGACAGCGCGTCTGAACCGGCATCGGAGGAGGCGAAGGAGGAGGTGTATAGACCGTTGACGGGATATAAATTTGAGGCGGCACATATATCGGCGCCACTGACATCGCAGTTGCCGCACCCATCGCACCCCTAGATGCTATTTCATTTTTCTTTTGAGCGTATTCGTAATTTGCTTCGATTACTGAAATTTCGTCTTTCTCAATTTTATTGGCAAGTATCGCTGCATAAGAATATTTTTCCTGATCGATAGCCGACAATTTATGGAAAGCTTTGTGCCTAACGACACAACGAATTTCTCTTATATGAGCTTTTTTAGATTCCTCTGTAAACCAAATGTCTTTCGTCTCGTCACAATCAGATTTAATTTCTTGAACCAAAAGCTGATTTGCACTCATGCAGCCTGACGTTGCAAAGCATAAGAATGTGATGACCACTAAATCTCTGGGTAGATATTTGCGCAATTTAATACCCCTAATAAGCGGCAAAACTTGAAGGCGTAGCGCCACAATGAACGAAAAAAACGATTTTTATCAATAAAATTAGCTAAACCTCCGCATTGCACTAGCTTAAAAAAAGAAGAAAAAATTTCCTATAAATCTTAATAGGAAACCATTCTTAATTTATTTCAACTCAACCCAGCGGCTGAAAACGCCGAAATGCATAAGCAAACTAACCAACAGACAAATACCTTAGCTATTTTCCAGATCAGCTCAAAAGCGGCTAATGTTTTTGCTCAAAATAACTTTTTGATGGAACCACTGCAGATGAGAAAGATCTTTCAGTTCACGTTTATCTTGGGTCTTTTCTTGGGTGCAAAAATGAGTGCAATAGCAGAGCCCTCAGAGGTTACGCGTTTCTTGATGAACACACCAGTAAGTTTGATGACACGAGGATTAGAAAATATTAAAATTGATATCCAGTCTTTGCAGTTGCCACCGGGATACGTAACAATTGCAGGATACGATTGGGATACTGACAGGTTTCAAATCACGTTAGCATGCGTTGGATCCGCGTGTGATGATAACGCAAGTGAACAAACCTGTGCCCTTCGTCTAAATCAGATCCGAACAAAAGCGGGGATTACTGACGGAAAAATTTCGTCTTGGTTACCCCACTCATTATTTGCCGAAAACTTTAAACAAAATGGACATCAAAGCCCTCAACAACCGAACAATTGGGGGACAAAAATTGATCAAAAAATAGCTTTGAAAGTAATACTGGGCTGGGAGCAGCCAATCATTTGCGAGGCACCACTAATCGGATCAGGATATTCTTTAAGCCGTCAATAGGTTTGAAGTGTGTAGCCAGAGAATAAGTCATCGACAGATAGTGTGAGGACGACGGGGGCGGTCTCTATAGAGAGACCGTCACCGTCGTTCCCTCCGGGAAACCTCACACTAGGCTTAAGTCGCTTTTGACGGCACGAAAGAGATGAGATGGCAGAGAAGAACCGTCGCCGAGTGTCTACCGCCGCCGTCCTATAAGGCCTCACCGCACCCGCCATATCAGCCCCCCGTTGATAACGAGCACCCCACGGCCTCTGAGCGAGTTAAGGGCATCTCGAAACTGACGGGGTACGCTTTTGCCCGTATCTGCAACCCGCCCAATTGCAAATGACTTGAAGTTTTGCAGGTCAACACATCGCTCAGGCTTATCAGGGAAACCTGTCCCCAGAGGGGTATACTTATCAGGAGCATCTGCTTGGAAGGTCTCGTAAGCATCAAGCACAGCCCTCTCATTGTGGCCCAAAGGTTTGGACTTAGATTTCGCCGGCTCCAGATCAGTAGGGACAACTACACAGGTCGTGACCGCATCCCCATCTTCGTCAAAACCGAGAACAACCTGCTCTAACTCGAAGGCAAACTCAGAGCCGTCGCCGCCCTCTTTCATTTTCGTCAACTTTGCAATTCGACCCGGCAGCTCCTTATTTGGTCGAGTAATCTCAATCTCCGTATCAATCGCACCAAGGAGACTGGAGTGTCCCCGCGCCCCACGGCTCTGATCTTTGCCAGAATGATGCACAACTACAACTAGGCAATCGAGCTCCTTCGAGAGGTAGTCCATTGCAGATATGAAGGCCGTCATTTCGGTGCTGGAGTTTTCGTCTTTTCCGCTCATCGCGCGACTAAAGGTATCAACGACCACGACAGCTACCTGCCCCTGCTCCCTTCGAATGCTGGCAACTAGCTTCTTGGCATCGCAGTCTGCTGCAGAACGCACCTCTTGCTCATGCTTAGGGGCAGAGGACAGGTTCATGCTTTCTGGATAGGAAACAAAATAACCAAGGTCGCCTAGACGATTTTTTAGAGCAGCTATTCGGTTAACCGCGCCAAACCCACCCTCAAGAAAGCAATATGCAACGCCACCTGTTGCAGCCTTTCGGTCACGCCAATCTTTGATGTGCGGAGCTGAGATGTGGGCCACGAGATCAGCCACGAAGAAGGACTTCCCTGATCCCGGAGCACCGTAAATGATAGCTAGCCCTTTTTGAGGGAGGATACCCTTGATCAACCAAAGCTGTGAAAGGTTGGGCTTTGCCTCGTTCGCTGGGTAACCTTTGAAGTATTGCGATCTCACTTCAGCAACATGTGGCCGCTCTGCTGATAAAGACTCGCTGCTCGAGATTGGATGAGCATTGGCATGGTGACTAATCTTTGTGTCCCATTGCCCCATGGCATAGTTCCATTTCTCCTTGAACATGGAGATACCACGCCCTTCACGCTCAAGCAGGTCACCCTTGGAACTAGATGTATCAATCAAACGGCTCTTCACATTTCGTTCGTACGTATCATAGGCCGTGATCATCATTGCATTTGAGTGCCCCGCCCCAGGCTTGAACGGACATTCCCTATATTCAGAGACAATAGCTGCCCAAATGAGTCTGGTGGCATACCCTTCACGTCCGTTGATGATATTGCCGAAAGCATCAACTGTCTGTTCGGAAGGAATGCTGACATCTTGTACGAGGTTAACGCCTCGACCAGAGGCCGGCCCCGCGAGAGCATCAATCTCATCGCACAACCACAAGGGTGCATTTGCGATCCCCATGTTCCAAGGTTCATGGCCACTCTTCCACGCATAGGATCGCCCGCTCTCATGCATGGAGGGAGGCAGCATCGCAAAGCCGCCCTGCCCTCGAATATCTATACCGAGAGAGGTCTTGCATGTAGGTGATAACCAACCAATTGGGGCTCGGAATAGAAGCTGAATACCTCCACCGCCGGTTTGCTGCTCAACGGTTTCAAGCTCACCAGCCCAAACCTGACGCTCACGAATCTCAAGCAACCAGGACTGTGCAAGTTGGTTCTTGTGAAGATCGACATCGATTACGAATATGGATCCAGAACACGCCCCACAAATCATCCCCATGCTGGAGCGGTTGGAATGTTGACCACCCCCTGAGTACCAGCTCTCAAAGGTGGCGTCAGAGACCAGTTGATGTTCTAGCCCCCGCCAACTTGAAAGCGCTGGGCGTTTCCACGAATGACTGTTCTCTTGTGGCGTCATCGCAGGAACGACTTGAATTCCGAGGTTGCGATACATACGCGCCCAGTCTGAAGGACTGGCCACTCCAGAATTAAAATCAGTGATGTGTGACATGGTTGATATCCATGCCGCCGTTGCCAGAAATGACTGATAATGTTAAAATTGCATCTCTTCCAAAGTTGCAACTTTCCTATCGAGCCGTCCTGCATGGGCGGCTCGTTTTTATTTCATTTGAGATGAAGAAAAGCTTGTACCCAAGCTGTTCCGGTGAGGATCCTGACGCAATTCAATAAGCGGTAAGGTCTCTAGAAAATCCCGAACAGATTTAGCATCAACAAGCGTTCGAGAACCAATTTTTAGCATCCGGACCTGACCTGCAGCAGCCAACCTATAAAGAGCAGATCGTGACAGGCCAAAGATTCCTGGTGCCTTAGGCAGAGGGACCATTTCTGGACTAATTGTAGATGTATTTTGCATTATAACCGTCTCCAAGCCGAAGCAGAGCGCGTCGGGACGGTTGCTTATTTGCACTTGTTCAGAGCTCTATGCAAAGGCCCTGATGAACAATATTACACTATTAAAGTGCACCCCTTTTTTTGCTGTCCACCAGATATCCCTCCGCTTCTAAAACAGCCCTACGCGCTATTGCCTGGGTGACTTCGAACGCTTTAGCTAGATTGCAGATCATGTCGACTCTGCTTTTGTACTTAAGTTTAGTAAGAGCATTCAAATAAACCGCATCAAACGCTGCTATTTTCAATGCTACGTTTTCTGGTTTCCCAGCCGACCGTTGGTATGGATATCTAATTAATTGCGCGAGCTCCGCGTGCTCATACGGTTTCAAATGACGTGCATGAAAAACAAGAACTGAAGCTGCTTTGTAGAAATCTTCAGGAGTGGGGTCTTTAGTGATTGTCTCAAGCGCAGCCTCAATTTCAAATGTCCGCACCCATGAAAGGCCTTTGCTACCGTCATCAGGGAGCCTTACTGGGGAAATCAATGTTTCTGTTTTCTCGTCAATAACTGAGGGAGAAAACTCGTAAAAATTCAACGGCTTTTTTTTCGTCCCCATCTTCCTCTCCTCTATAATTAAGAAGCGAAAACACAAGCGGCCGCCCAAGCTTCCATCATAGCCCTACGCTCCTCCACAAGGGGATCTCTTGCATAGGCTGCTCTTACCCTGTTGGCGTCGGTATGGGCTAAGGCCAATTCACTGAGGTGGTCAGCCCAACCATTTGTAAGGCTCCAAGCTTTGAAACTTGCTCGAAAGCCATGGGGAACGATGGCATTGCCTAGCTCATCCCGCCAACGTGGTAACTCCCCGGCAGCGAGCCCGTCGTAAGACATACCTCTCACCAATTGTGAAAGCGCCATATCAGACAGCGGGCGCTCAGCCTTACGGCTAGGAAATACTAAACTGCCAGCCCCAGAAGCGAGCGGCTCTAATTGTGCTAGGACATTTAGCCCTACTTTTGAGAGCGGAACAAAGTGAGCCTTCCCAGCTTTCATTCTGGCTGACGGAATAGACCAAACACCTTTTGCCAGATCAATCTCAGACCACCGCATATGACGAACTTCACCTGAACGAGCAGCCGTCAGAATAGCGAACTGAAGAGCAAGAGCGGCAATGCCCGCTTTCTCTCGCAGCGCCGCCATAAAGGCAGGTAATTGCTGAAACGGGAGTGAGGGGTGGTTATCAGCCAGTCCCCGGCTTCGTCTGACAGCTGCCTTTAATTTGCTAGGCGATCCCAAAACCTCGGAAAGATGACCGCGCCATGAGGCTGGGTTTGGAGCTCTAGGCCGCAATCCGGTAGCAGAAGCATAATTTAGGACCGCCTCAATACGTCCTCTAATTCTAGAAGCAGTTTCAGGGATCGTTGTCCAAATAGGCTGCAAGACGGCCAATACATCAGCCGTATCAACTTCCGAGACAGCCTTGTCACTCACTACCGGAAAGACATGCTTCTCAAGGCTGCTCTGCCATTGATGTCCATGCTTGTCGTTTTTCCATTCCGGAGCTTTGGCCTCGTAATAGGCCTCAGCTACTGACTTGAAGCTATCGCTAGACTTGCGAGCTAGAGCCGCCTTAGCGGCTGCCCGCTCTGCAATTGGATCGCTACCCTTCTTGGACGCACTCCGGGCCGATTGGGCGGCCATTCGCGCCTCCGCGAGGCTGGTTTGGGGATAGTTGCCCAAACCCATATCTCGACGCTTCCCAGCGATTGTGGTGCGCAATACCCAAGCGCCAGACCCGGATGCTTGTCCTGGCTTGACCAGCAAATGAAGACCAGAACCTACACCGATCCTGACTGGCGAAACCTTCGCAACCTTAGAAAGAGAAGTGAGCTTTGCCTTAAGTCCCAGAGCACTCAATTCAGCCATTGCTTGGATATCCATTCCCACATTTATTCCCACAATTTAGTGGGAACAGTGGGCACCAGCAAGAATCACGCGGGGACTATTCAACATCCAAATTATTGTTTTTAATAATATTATTGATCAATGCGAGCCAGTGAGGGACTAGATATCTAGAGACACCGTCTCCGCCAGTTCACCCAACCAATCAAAACGTGCTTGCTCGATCAGGCTGAACTTTGGCGCTGCCTTGGGCGCCTAGGAACCATTTGGCGAAAATCTTTTCAGCGTTTCTGATGGATTATCCTACGCGCAGGCTCAAGGGTGGCGGAGAAACCGTCGCGCCACCCCCAACAACGACATCAATGCGGATCTTGTCGAGGCGAACAGCCTGCACGGCCATCAACTCCTCCTAAAAATCTCGAATCAGAAAATTACTTCTTCTCGGCTTCCTGCATGGTCTTGCGCACCATATCGATGGTCTTTTCATCGAAGCGATAGGCGGCATCCAGCGTCTTCATCAGCTCGTCAGGCGAGATAAGGGACACATTGAGGCCTTGGCGGCTGGCGTCTTCTTGTGTGGCGGCATCAAGCAGTGTGTCGCGAAATGCTTTGCGCAGGGCTGCCAAGCGATCGGCCGGCACGCCGGGTGGCGCGACAAAGGGGCGGCCCATATCGGCGCGCAGAAGGAAAAATTCCGCCGCTTTGCGTTCGGCTGGTGACAAATCCAGATCATTCAGACCCGGCACATCTTTGATGCGCGGATCGGGTGTCAGGCGCCCCTGTACGAGCAGGCGGCGCGTGCCATCTTTGAGGCCCGGCTCACGCAAAGCCGTATCATAAGAGATGAATGTGCCATGCGCTTCGCCGCGCTCGACGGCCAGATTCATATCGCGCGAGCCCGGATAGCCCTGTACGATGCGCAATTTCAGATGGAAGAGATCACGCAACATCACAGGATAGGTGAGACTGTCCGCGCCTGATCCTGTGGCCGCGACAATCAATTCCTTGTTGCGCAATTCGGAGAGTTTTTGTACGGGGCCGTCGGTGCGCACGAAAGCGACGATTGTGTCGCGGTCCGGCGAACCAATGTAATTGAACTGGCGTGGATCAAATTGCGCCGCCTTATTGCCAAGTAAGGGCTCAAAAGGCACGCCGCGATTGATCAGCGCCATCACCGTGCCATCCTTGGGCGCGGTTTTGAAGGCTTGATTGGCAGCGACCAGCGAACCAGCGCCGGGAACATTTTGCGGCACGACAGTGGGGCTGCCTGGCATGAAGCGATTCATGTGACGGCCAAGCAATCGCGCCCACAGATCATCCGATCCGCCAGCGCCATAGCCGATCATGATCGTAATGCTCTTGCCCTTGAAATAATCTTCGACCGCATCAGCACGCGCCGCATGGGTTGAGGCGGCCATCACCGCTCCAAACAGAATAACTTGGGCAAGCTTGCGCATATTCCCCTCCCCTGCAGCCGTTATTTTTTGAGGCTCATGGCCTCCATGGCTTGTTCATCCGGCTTCAACTCGTCCGCACCTGCCGCATAACCATTGCGCTGCAGAATATAGGAAAGAATATCCGCGTAAGTCGTATCGTTCAGGCCGCCGGGATTATCCGGCGGCATGGTGGTTTTCACATAAGAGAAAAGCGAGGCAACAGAGCCCGAACCCCAATGATCGCGAAACCATGAGCCACGCAAAGGTGCGCCGCCAAAATCGCCATCATCCAGATTTTCGCCATGGCAGATGCCACAGCGCTGGATGTAAGAATCTTTTCCCCGCGCCACTTGCTCAGCAGAAAAAACGGGGGCCTGCGCCGCAGCCGTGGAGACGGCGGCGCAGAGAAGCGTGAATGTCAGCGCAACAAGTCTCATTGAACCGCAAACACCCAAAGCGTCGCGCCGCCATCAGGATTCTTGATGTCCGGCGTCAGCGTGTTAAGCGAACGCACTTGCGAGGAGCCATTGCCCACGGCAATCGCCACATATTGCTTGCCATTCACCGCGAAGGAGATGGGCGGCGCATTCAGTGCATTGTTCAAGCGGGTTTCCCAAAGCACTTTGCCATTGGTGTCGTCATAAGCGCGGAAATAGCGATCCAACGTGCCAGCGAAGACAACGCCGCCAGCCGTCGGCATCACGCCGCTCGACATAGCCGCACGCTGGCGCTGCACCCAAGCTGATTTCTGATTGCTTAGATTGACGGCTTCCAAGCGACCAAATTTTCCATCGCTATTGGGGATCGGCACACGCGCATAAACCGCACGACCGCCGCCCGTATATTTCTCGCCCGCCTCAAGCGGAGTTGGCGTCGTATTCGAGCAATATTCAGTCATCGGCATGTAGAGCATTTGCGTCTTCGGGCTATAGCCCGTGGACGGCCAGCCACGTGCACCCGGATCAGCAGGACAATTAAACGTTGTCTTGCCGATATGCGGCATAGCCGCTTCATTGATCGTCTTGGCGCCGGTCTTGGGGTCAATCGACTTCACGACATTCTGGAAGACGGTTTCTTTTGCCCAAAGAAATTGACCATTCGTGCGGTCCAACACTTCGACGATGGCGAGCTTGCCTGCTGTCACCACGGTCTTGCGCGTTTTGCCGGCGATGGGGAGATCAACCAGGATGCGCTCATAGGCATAATCGAGATCGAGCGTGTCATTTTCCAGATGCTGGAAATGCCATTTCATCTTGCCGGTCTTGGGCTCGATGGCGAGTGTCGCATCCGTATAGAGCGCGCTGTTTTCAGCCCCCTCTTTCTTTGGTGTCGTGCCGCGCATTTCCGCGATCCACGGATAGGGCTGGCCGACACCGTGGTAGATCGTGTCGGTCTCAGGATCATAAGAACCCGCGATCCAGGCCGAGCCGCCAAAACGTTCTGCCTGTGGCAGACCGTTCCATGTTTTGGCATTGGGGTCACCATCTTGTGCAACCGTATGCACGCGCCATTTTTCAGCGCCTGTTTTCGGATCATGCCCGGTGATGAAGCAACCACCGGGCTGCGCCGCGTTGCAGCCACTCATGGAGGCGACGAGCACACCATTGGCCATGAAGGGGCCGCTGGAATAGCGATAGCCCTTTTTCCAATCTGCCGTTTCATGATCGAAAACGACTTTGCCCGTGCGCGCATCCAGCGCAACGACATGGGCATCGGATGTGGTGATGTAGAGATTGTCGCCATAGAGCGCCATATTGCGCTTGGCGAGTGAATTGCCGCCTTGCTGAATGAGCTGCGGCGCGAGATCGCGGCGATATTCCCAGATCAGATCGCCAGTGGCGGCATTGAGCGCCTGAATCTTGTCGCCCGAATTGGTGACGAAGAGAATCCCGTCATGCACCAGCGGTTCGCTTTCAGTGACGCCGGAATTCAGCGACCATGTCCAGGCGACGCGCAGATTTTTGACATTGGCTTTGTTGATCTGGGCGAGCGGGCTATAGCCCCAGCTCGCATAATTGCCGCGCCACATCAGCCAATCATTGGCGGAAGGCTTGCGCAGCATGTCTTCGGTGATCGTGCTCCACTTCGGCGCGGATGATGCGGCGGGTGTTTGCGCCTGCGCCTGAGCCAAGACGAAAGTGCTGGCGGCAAGACCCAGCATGAGCCGATTGAGGCTGCCCATTTTATCTCCTCCCCTGATGGCCGATCTCTGGCGGATCAGCTCGTAAGCAGAGATTGGCAAGAGCCGCGGCAATAAGCAACTAGCCTTGCCGCCCGCCTGTGGAACTGGCATCTTAGCAGCATGACTGAAACCGCCCGCCGCAGCCTCGCCCGGCTCCTTTCAGAGAGCGGCGCGCAGGGGCTTGATCCGGCGGCCGTGACATTTTCGGGCACGGACGACCTTTATTCAGGACCCTTCCAATCGGGACACGCCACAGGCGTGGCGCTGGCCGCAGCGATTCTAGCGGCTCGCCCCGAGCGCGCTCTCAAGCTTGATCTCGACCATGCCTCGCTGATCAGCGAGGGCTATCGGCATGTCTTGCTGAATGGGCAGAGCGTGGCTGCCCCGCGCGATCCCCTCACCGGCTTTTATGAAACCGGCGATGGACGCCAGATTTTTCTGCATGTGAACTTTCCCCACCATCGCGCCCGCGCACTGGCGCTTTTGCGGGCTGAACCCTCACGCGAGTCACTGCAACAGGCGATCATTGAATGGCGAATGCCTGTGCTCGATGCTGGCTTGATGGCAGCTGGCGCCATATCGGCACCAGTGCTGATGCCGCAAGAATGGCGCGATCTCAGCCGCGATCTGCCGTTGGTCAGCATCGAGAAAATTGGAGACAACGCACCGCGGTCCTCGAAAGCGCCGCGCGTGGTTGATTTCACCCGCGTGCTTGCGGGCCCGACCTGCGGACGCCTGCTGGCAGAACTTGGCGCGGATGTGACGCGCATCGACAATCCGCGTTATCCCGATCTCGTCTCCTATCGGCTGGATGCCAATCGCGACAAGAAAGAAGTGACGCTCGATCTGCGCGGGCCAGAGCAGCGCGCAGAGCTTTTCGCGCTCATCAGCAAAGCTGATGTGTTTTTGCAGGCCTATCGTCCAGGCGTGGCGGAACAGCTTGGTCTCTCAGCCGAGGCGCTTTGTGCCACGCGGCCGGGCCTCATCCATGCCTCGCTGACGGCTTATGATGAGGGCACGGTTTTCGCCGGACGGCGCGGCTTTGACAGTGCGGTGCAAGCAGCCAGTGGCATGGCGCTTGTGCATGGCGAGGGATACGCAAAACTTCTACCGACCTCGCCGCTGGATTATGCAGCGGGCTTTCTTCTGGCTTTTGGCGTCAATGAAGCGTTGCGCCGCCGCGCCCGCGACGGCGGCTCATACCGTGTGCGAACTTCGCTCGCACGCGTAGCGAGTTGGCTTCTCACCCTTCGGCATGAATACACGCCGCCAGAAAATGCCGAGCGCATGGCTGCGATGATTGCGACTTATTCGAAAGAGAGCGTCACGCCCAAAGGCGTGATCCGCCATATTGTCTCGCCGAAATTCTGATTAAAGGCGACGGTCGCGCGCTTCCTGCATCCACGGCATGGATCCGCGGATTTTCTCTTCAAAGGCGACGATCTCGTTTTCGTGCTTCATCGTCAGACCGACTTCATCGAGACCTTCAATCAGACGGGTCTTGTCCGAAGTCGAAATCTCGAAAGAAAAGGTCTCGCCATTGGGCGCGCATACGATCTGTGCGGGCAGATCGACTGAGAAGGGCTGCGCCCCGTCAGTCTGGGAAACGAGCGCTTGCAGACGATCCATGGCATCGCCCGACAATTCGATCGGCAACAGGCCGTTGAGCAAGCAATTTTCGCGGAAGATATCGGCGATAGAGCGCGCGATGACGCAGCGAATACCGACACCTGTCAGACACCAGACCGCACTTTCGCGCGAAGAGCCGCAGCCGAAATTTTCATTGGCCACCAGAATGGCGGGCTTCCGATATTGCGGCTTGTTGAGCACATGATCATTGTCCGTGCCATCGGCATTCATGCGCTGGCGCTTGAACAATAATTGCCCCCAATCAGGAGACAGGCCTTTGGCCAATTGCAAAGGCGCAATCTGGTCGGTGTTGATATCGTCCTCGATCATCGGCATTGCCGGACCAGAGAGTGTGGTGAAGGGCTGCATGATGATCCCTTAAAGCTTGCGCACGTCGGTGATGCGACCTGTCACAGCAGCCGCAGCTGCCAAGGCGGGACCGACAAGATGCGTGCGCACGCCCCTGCCCTGACGATTTTCGAAATTGCGATTGGTGGTGGAAAGCACGCGCTCGCCAGCCGCACCCATGTCACCATTGGTGCCTGCGCACATGGAGCAACCGCTCTCGCCCCACATGAAGCCAGCATCTTTGAAGATGCGATCAAGGCCACGCGCTTCAGCGTCGCGTTTGACTTGGCTGGAACCGGGCACAGCCCAAGCGGTGACGCCGGGCGCCACTTTGCGACCCTTCACAATATGGGCGGCAATCTCGAGATCAGGCAGACGCGAATTGGTGCAAGAGCCGATGAAGACACGCCCCACCGGCAGACCTTCAATCGGCGCACCGGGTTCCAGTCCCATGTAGGAAATCGCACGTTCAATCGGCGTGCGTTTGTCGGCTTCCAATGTCGATGGATCAGGTACGCGCCCATCAATGCCGATCACTTGGCTGGGCTCCGTGCCCCATGTGATTTGCGGCGCCAGATGGCTGCAATCGACATCAAGCTCTTTGTCGAACACGGAATCAGCATCGGTGAAGAGTGTGCGCCAATAGGCCAGCGCCTGATCCCATTGTGCGCCATCGGGCGCAAAGGGACGATCCTTGATCCAATTGAAGACCGCATCGTCAGGCGCGACAAAGCCTGAGCGCGAACCCATTTCAATGGTGAGATTGCAAAGCGTGAGGCGACCTTCGACCGGCAAAGCGCGCGCAACAGGGCCTGCAAATTCGATTGCAAAACCGCGCCCACCCGCAACACCTAGTTTGGCAATCACAGCCAGCGCGACATCCTTGCCCGCCACATCAGCGCCGAGCGAACCCAACAGATTCACGCGCAGACGCTTGGGACGAAACAAAGTGACCACTTGGGTCGCCAGAATATGTTCGAGTTCCGTCGTGCCGCAGCCAAAGGCGAGCGCGCCAAGGCCACCCACCGTACAAGCATGCGAGTCTGGCACGGCATGGGTGGCACCGGGCAAAACAAGACCGAGTTCTGGCGCCACCACATGGCTGATGCCTTGATCGGGATCACCCAGATCAAAGACGCGCACGCCATTTTTGGCACTCCCTTCGCGCATCGCGCGCACGAAGGCGGCACCCTCTGCATAAGTGTCGTCATTCCGTCCCGGCTGCACCGAGACGGAATGATCCTGCATTGAAAATGTCAGGTCAGGGCGGCGCACTTTGCGACCCGCTTGCGCGAGTTTGCCAAAAGCATGCGGCGCATGCAGATCATGCAGCACATGGCGGTCGATATAGATGAGCTCGCGCCCATCGGAACGGCGACCGACCAGATGCTGATCCCAGATCTTGTCGAAAAGCGTGCGGCCCTGCTGACCCATTATTTCGCGCCCATCGCTTCCATGCTGTCCTTCAAAGCGGACAGGATTTCCGGTGACGCACCCGAAAGCGCTTTGAACACTTTGGCGGCTTCCTTGTCGTCCACATATTCAAACGGCAGGCCATTGCGCTGCGTCGATTCCGCGATGAATTCCTTGTCATTCATCGTATCGGCAATCGCCTTGCGCAGAACTTTCAAAGCAGGCTCCGGCGTGCCGGGAGGGGCGAGACCCACATAGGCAAGATCGCCGAACTGCTGCACCGTCCAGTTGAACGCATTCCACAACGGACCTTCTGGCAGCTTGCCGTGGATCTCCTTGTAGAGATCCTGGAAGGCCGGCATGTCCGTCACATCCTTGCGGCGCTCATAATTGCCCTTCTCATCAGAGGCGACGAGATAAGAGAAGCCCATGCCTTCACCCGACTGGATGAAACCCTTTGAACGCGTGCGGAAGGTTGCAAGGCTGGTGTTGTGGAAATTCACCTCGCCACGTTGCAGCGCCAGGAACACATCGGCGCCACCGCGATAGCCGGTCACCACCTTATGCGGCACGCCCAGCGCTTTGAGCGACAGATGCGCGAGAATGCCCGACAAATCGGTCGTGCCATAGGCGCCGACGATAATGTTCTTCGCCTTCATAATATCGGCAGGATTTTTCGAGCCTTCCAAAGCATCGATGCGCATATAATTCACGCGCACATCGGAAATTCCGCCGAGATAAGGGAATTGATCATAGCGCGCGCGAAGACCTTGATTGCCGAGCGCCTGCGCCAACGGATCCCACAGCGAGAAGATGATTTGCGTGCCGTCCTTCGGCGCCTTCTCGTAAATATAATTGAACGCGAGCACGCCACCAGCACCCGGCATATTCTGCACGACGATCGAAGGATCACCCGGAATATGTTTTTTCAAATGCGGCACGAAGAGGCGCACCAGAGTGTCGGCAGAACCACCAGCGGCGAGCCCCACCATGACGGTGAGCGTCTTGCCTGCATAGAAATCCTGCGCCTGCGCGGGACGAGCAACAAAAGCTGTGACTGCGGTGGCGGCCAGCGCCAGACCTTTCATCCAAAACTTCATTTTTCCTCCTTTGGCCGCTGCATGGGGAGGGAGCGGCCTTATTTCGACTTACGCAGATCAGGTCGCGCCGGATGAAGGCGGAGTGAATTTGGCTTCCCGCGCCTGCCAATCGGCAAGGCGCAGAATATCGAGATAATCGCTCATGGGCGCAGCTCCGACGCTGGCCTTGGCTACATCGCCCGTCTCTTTCAACACGCGCAGAAAATTCTGCATCGAGGGAAGAGCCGCCAGCAACATGCAGACTGAACAAGACAGCAGACGGAAACCGATCCGCTCCAGTGTCTTCACATCCAACGGCGGCACGCTGCCGGTCGGCGTGACATTATAAAGCAGCGGAATATCAATCGCGCGGGCGATCTCCTCCGCCTCTTCGATGGTTTTGGGGCCTTCAATGAAGATCACATCCGCACCCGCCTTTTGATAGGCCTGCGCGCGTTGGATCGCGGAAGGCAGCCCTTCCACTGCACGTGCATCGGTGCGCGCGCAAATAACAAAATCATCATCAAGCCGCGCATCGACGGCTGCTTTCACTTTGCCTTCCATTTCCGCGGAAGAAATCACGCGCTTGCCTGCCAGCATGCCGCAACGTTTCGGGCTCACCTGATCTTCAATCATAATGGCGGCAACGCCTGCGCGTTCAAATTCCATCACGGTGCGGCGCACATTCAGTGCATTGCCATAGCCTGTGTCGGCATCGGCAAAAACCGGCAAGCCACTGGCTTGCGCCATAGCGCCCGCATTGGCGGCATTTTCAGCCAAAGTCATAATGCCCACATCTGGCATGCCAAGCTTCATGGCAGACGAGGCATTGCCCGAACTCATGAGTGCTTCAAATCCTTCATGCGCGATGAGCCGCGCAGAAAAGGCATCGCCCACGGAAGGGATCATGGTGATTTGCTTGCGCGCGATGAGTTCGCGAAAGCGCGTCGTCGGCCGTTTCAAAGCCATGTTGTTTCCTCGACCCTTGAGCTTCTAAAGCGATTGGCGCCCCCGATTCCGGAGCACCTCTCCTTTTTATTGGGATGAAGCCCCCTTTGCAAAAGCCGCAGCCTTGCTGGGGTGGGGCCCGCCCCTTACAAACTTCCCATGCTGAACCGTCTCATTCCCGACCCTTTCCTCGTCGCCTTGATTGGCGTGGTCACTTTGGCCGCCTTTCTGCCGGCCTCCGGCCGCGCTGCCGAGGCGGTGGACATTATCGCCAATATTGCCATTGGCCTGCTGTTCTTCTTGCAAGGCGCACGCCTCGCGCGCGAGACCGTGATCGGCGGCATCACCCATTGGCGTCTGCATGTTTTGGTGTTGGGCTGCACATTTGTGCTCTTCCCGCTGCTTGGCATTGCACTGCACGCGCTGGCACCCAATCTCCTCTCGGAGACTTTGTGGGTCGGCATGCTGTTTCTCTGCGCCCTGCCCTCAACGGTGCAATCCTCCATCGCGTTCACCTCCATTGGCAAAGGCAATGTGCCCGCCGCCATTTGTGCCGCGACCGCCTCTAATCTATTGGGCATTTTCATCACGCCGCTGCTGGTGGGGATCTTGCTCTCAGCCAAGGGCGAGATGGGCTTTGATCTCACAGCGATTGGCAAAATCGTGTTGCAATTGCTGGTGCCTTTCATTGCCGGTCAAATCCTGCGACCGAAAATTGGTGGCTTCGTGCTGAAGCACAAGAAAATCCTGTCGCTGACAGATCGCAGCTCCATTCTGCTCGTCGTCTATTCCGCCTTCAGTGCCGCCGTCGTGAATGGCATCTGGCAACGGCTCGCAGTGAATGATCTTGTCACGCTGCTGGTGCTCGATAGCCTGCTGCTCGCCGTCGTGCTGCTCATCACCACGCTCGCCGCACGCGCCTTTGGCTTCGACAAGCCCGATGAAGTCACCATCGTTTTTTGCGGTTCGAAAAAGACGCTCGCCAGCGGCGTGCCCATGGCCAATGTGCTGTTTCCGGGCGCGGCGGCGGGCATTGTCATTCTGCCCTTGATGATTTTCCACCAAATCCAGCTGATGGTCTGCGCCTGGATGGCCCAGCGCTATGGCCGCTTGATTGAGGAAAAAGAGCCAATCACGGGGGCGTGATGGCCCCCTCTCCTAGACTTGAGCGCGGCATTCTGGCATCGGGTGCATGTTCAAAAATCACAAGCTCCGGATGGGAAACCGACGGTTTCGCATTTGTGATCGGCGGGGTTACTCTGCCAAGCGTAGCCCGAACAGGAAGAAACGAAAATGAACGCTGAAGTCAGCACATTCATGATCCAGCTATTGCAGATCATCTGGATCAACATTCTCCTCTCCGGAGACAATGCTGTCGTGATCGCGCTGGCTTGCCGCGGCCTGCCGCCCAAGAGCCGCACGATCGGCATCATCGCCGGCGCGGGCGTCGCCATTGTGTTGCGCATCATCTTCACCCTGCTTGTTGTCTCGCTCCTGGCGATTCCATGGCTGCGCTTGGGCGGTTCGCTTTTGTTGCTCTGGATCGCGGTGAAATTGCTCACCGACGAGAATGATGAATCCAATGTGGCGGAAGCCGGCAATGTCTGGCAGGCGGTGCGCATTGTGGCGATTGCCGACATGGTCATGTCGCTCGATAATGTGCTGGCCATTGCTGCTGTGGCGAAGGATTCAAACCTTCTCGTCATCATCGGCTTGGGCATTTCGATCCCGCTCATCGTCTTCGGTGCGCAGCTTGTCATCACGATGATCGAGAAATTCCCGTGGCTCGTTTGGGTCGGCGGCGCCCTTCTCGGCTTTGTGGCGGGCGAACTCATCGCGTCTGAGCCGGCCCTTCTGCCCTATTTCGGTGGCGTTTCCGAACATACGATGGAGCTGGCCTTGGGCGGCATTGGCGCGGTCCTTGTGATCGTGCTGGGCTATCTGCTCAAAAAGCGCGGCGGGAGCGACGAAGCCGAAAATCCGGCCTGATCCCCGTTCACAGAGCCAAAAATTCAAAGGCGCGGGCCAAAACCCGCGCCTTTTTCTTTGACCAAAGGGGATTTGCTCTTGCGCCTTTGGTCGAACTTTATGTAAAACTCTCCAAAATTTCATAACAAGACGGAGGGATCATGCGGCTTTCGAAGAAACAAGCACTTGCTGCTGTTTTGTCGGGTGTGCTTGCAATCCATGCCCTCCCCGCCACCGCCCATTTCCAGGAAATCCTCCCCTCCGATGACGTGCTGTCCGATGGTGGCAAGGTGAGCCTCGATCTCATCTTCACCCATCCGATGGAGGGCGGGCCGGTGATGGAGATGAAAAAGCCCAAGCGCGTTGGCGCGCTGATCGATGGCAAAACTCTTGATCTGACCAGCGGGCTCAAGGCCACCAAAAAACAAGGCGCTACGGCTTGGTCGCTGACCCATGAGCTGAAAGAGCCAGCTGTGGCCATTTTCTTCGTCGAGCCAGAACCCTATTGGGAGCAAGCCGAAAACAAATACATCGTCCATTACGCCAAGGTCATCGTCGACGGGTTTGCCTCGGGCAAAGGCTGGGATGAAAAGATCGGTCTGCCTGTCGAGATTGAGCCGCTGACGCGCCCGACCGGCTTGTGGACCGGCAATCTCTTCCGCGGTGTCGTGCTGAAAAACGGCAAGCCCGTGCCTTTCGCAGAAATCGAAGTGGAATATGTGAATGATGGTGCGGTGAAAGCCCCCAATGATGCGTTCAACACGCAAGTCATCAAAGCCGATGCCAACGGCACTTTCGCTTATGCCATGCCGCGCGGCGGATGGTGGGGCTTTGCCGCTTTGATCGAAGATGACAAGCCAGCAAAGTCTCCTGATGGCAAAGAGGCCAAGACGGAACTCGGCGGTCTCATCTGGGTGAAAGCGACCGATATGACGGGCGCACGCCCCGCGGCGCGAGGCAAATAAATTGGCGCATATTCCTGATGGCGTTTTGTCTCTTCCTGTGCTGGTCGGCGGCGGCGTGATCGCCGTTGGCGCCGTGGCGCTGGGTTTGAAGAAAATTGGCGATGAGGATATTCCGCGCACCGCCATTCTCGCCTCGGGATTTTTTGCGCTCTCGCTTTTCGCTCTGCCTGTCGGCCCGTCGAGCATTCATCTGCTGCTCGGCGGCTTGATGGGTATTGTACTGGGCACGGCAATTTTTCCTGCTGTCTGCGTCGCGCTGCTTTTGCAGGCCGTCATGTTCGGCTTTGGTGGCCTGACGACGCTGGGCGTAAACATTGTCAACATTGCTTTGCCCGGCGCCGTAATTGGCGCCATCGTTGCACCTATGGTTCAGCGCGCGACACCAGCGCGCGCCGCCTTGATCGCAGGCATTGCCAGTGCGCTGTGTGTGGCGCTCACCGGCTTGATGGTGGCGGCCTCTCTCGCGCTCTCTTCGGCTGATTACATGCTGTCAGCCCGCGTGATGATCGCCACTTATCTGCCGCTCATGCTGGTCGAAGGTTTTGTCGGCGGCTTTTGCATTTCATTCGTCAAACGCGTGAAGCCCGAATTGCTGGCAGGTACGGCATGAAACTCTGGCGCGCGCTTCTGCCACTATTCGTTCTGTCGCTCATGGTGAGTGGAGCGGACGCGCATCGTCTGAAACTTTTTGCCACGCTCGAAGATAGCACAATCTCCGGCTATGCTTTCTTCGTCGGCAGCGGCCGCGCACAAGATGCGGATCTGCGCATCACGGATGCCAATGGCAAAGAGGTGGGCGCACTGCGCACCGATGCCAAAGGCGCCTATAGCTGGAAAGCCCCCAGCGTGCAGACCTATCACCTCGTCGCCAATACGGGCGATGGACATGTGGCGGATACAACCATTGATGCCAAGCGTTTTGCTGGCCTTTCGGCCAACACGCCCGACACGGCCGAAGATGATGAAAACGCGCCTGCTGGCAGCATCAGCGCCGCGCAAATTGAGCGCATTGTCGATGCGGCCGTCGCGCGCCAAATGCGCCCGCTGATTGAAGCCTATGAAGCCGCAGAAGGCCGCACGCGTTTCAATGACATTATGGGCGGCATCGGCATGATCATCGGCCTCGCTGGCCTATCGCTCTGGGCGCAGGCGCGCCGTCGGGAGAAAAAGCCGTGAGCCTCGCACGCCTCACCGAAGCCCCGTCCCTCATCATCACGCGTCTCGATCCGCGCACGCGCATCATCAGCGCCATGGCCTGCGTCCTCGCTGCCGTTTCGATGACGCGCACCACGGGCCAGATCGGCATGGTGCTGGCGGCCTTTGCGCTGGCCCTTCTGGCTGAAGTGAATTGGCGCGACATGTTGCATCGCCTGGCCCATGTAGAAGGCTTTATGGTTGTGCTCCTGATCCTGCTGCCACTGACGATGGAAGGCCGCACGCTGATCGCATTTGGCCCGCTCGCGCTCTCTGAACCCGGCTTGATGCGCGCTCTGGCTATTGTGTTGAAGGTCAATGCAGCGGTCATCGCCACCATGGCTCTGCTCGCCACAATAGAACCTGTGCGGTTGGGACGCGGCCTCGCCTCACTCGGCATGCCGGCGCGCCTCGTACATATTCTGCTCTTTCTGGTGCGCTACCAAAGCCTCTTCCGCGAAGAAGGCGCACGCCTGATGGAAGCCATGCGCGCGCGTGGTTTTGCCCCGCGTTTGGATCTGCGCACATGGCGCGCTTACGGCAATTTCACAGGCATGTTGCTAGTGCGATCGATGGAACGCGCCGAACGTGTCGAAGAAAGCATGCGCTGCCGAGGATTTTCGGGCAAATTCCCGCTGCGCACCACGCGCGCCTTGAGCCTTGTTGATTTCGCATTTCTCTTGGCTATGGCTTGCGCCCTTGCGGCCCTCATCATTCTGGATCGCTTTGCATGACACATCTGATCGAAATGAAAAATGTCATTGTCGAGCGTGATGGTGCACGCGTTTTGGATGGCGTGTCGATGCATTTGGAACGTGGTGAGAGATTGGCCGTTATTGGCTCCAATGGCGCCGGCAAAACAACTTTTTTGCGCGCTCTGATTGGTTTGCAAAAACTGTCAGGTGGCAGCATTGAAGCTTTTGGTCGCACGCGCCAATCGGAAGATGATTTCCGCGAAGTTCGCCTGCGCGCCGCCTATCTCTTTCAGGATGCGGATGATCAGCTCTTTTGCCCCAGCGTGGTGGAAGATGTGGCTTTTGGTCCGCTCAATCAGGGTTTTTCGGAAGAGGAAGCCATGGACAAGGCGCGTGCCACTTTGGCGCGGCTTGGCCTCTCGGCGCTTGGGCCGCGCGTGACGCGCAAATTATCGGGCGGCGAAAAGCGGCTTGTGTGTTTGGCGGCCATTCTTGCGATGGATCCGGATGTTCTGCTCCTCGACGAACCGACCAATTCACTCGACGCGCATCATGTCGAAAAGCTTGTCGAGATTCTCAACTCGCTTGATGTCGGGATGATTATCGTCTCGCATGACCGTCCCGTGCTCGACCGCTTGGCCAATCGTGCTTTGCTGATGAAGAATGGGCAGCTGGAGCCTGCCGTCCTGCATCGCCATCCGCATATGCACGAACATGTGCATATTCACACCGATCACGCCTGAGCGGGCGGCGCCAAAGCGCGCAAAGCGTTCAAGATGACGGCGACATCAATCGCCTCTTGCAGCAAGGCGCCTTCAATCGGCGAGAGAAATCCAAACGCCGCCAAAACCATGGCTGCCCCCGACAAGGCCATGCCGGCAACAATGCTTTGCCAGGCAATCGAGCGCGTGCGCTTTGCGATCGCAAAAGCATCTGCGACACGACCAATCTGATCGACCAGCACGACAATATCGGCTGCTTGCGAAGACGCGCTCGCCCCGCGCGCGCCCATGGCCATGCCGACATGGGCAATGGCGAGAGCTGGCGCATCATTGATGCCATCGCCCACCATCAAGACCTGCGCGCGCTCTTGCTCAGCGCTCACGACCTCGAGTTTTTCAGCCGGCGTGCAATCGGCCAGAACGAGATCAAGATCGAGCGTTGAGCCAATCATGGCCGCCGCGTCCGCGCGATCTCCCGTCAGCATGAGAATTCGCTGCACGCCATTTTGGCGCAGCCGCTGCACCGCAAGCGGCGCATCGGCGCGCAATTCATCACCCATCAGCAAAGCGCCAAGGCCCTTGCCATCCGCGGAAACAAAAACCGCCAAAGCGGCACGCTCTGTGGCTTTTTGCAAAACATCTTGCACCCAAGGTGCCAAAGCTTCATCGCCAAAGACAAATTGATGCGACCCAATGCGAAGGCGCTGGCCTTCAACCACACCATCCAAGCCTGACCCATGCGCTTCATGCGCATTCGAGGGCATGGGCAGATCGAGCCCCTCGCGCTTCGCGGCTTCAATGATGGAGCCTGCAATCACATGGTGTGAGGCCTGCTCGAGGGCCGCCGCAAGCCGCAAGACTTGATGCGCGGAAACATCAGGTGCTGTTTCAATCGACAAAAGGCGAGCACCGCCAACTGTCAAGGTTCCGGTCTTGTCGAAAATGATTGTGCGTATATTGGCAAGTGCTTCGAGTGGGCCACCGCCCTTTACCAAAATACCCAAGCGCGCCGCACGCGACACACCAGCAATAAAAGCCACGGGTGCCGCAAGAATAAGCGGGCATGGCGTCGCTGAAACCAAAACCGCCAGAGCGCGCACGACATCGCCCGAGAAAAACCAAGCGCCGCCTGCAAGCAAGAGCGAGGCAGGCAAGAGCAAAAGCGCCATGCGATCGGCCAAGCGCAGAAAGGGCGCGCGCGCGGTTTGCGCCGCGCTGACCAGACGCAAAATCCCAGCATAAGTGCTCTCGCCGGCACTGGCAGAGACGCGCAGATGATAGGTCTCGCCAGCATTGACGCAACCACTGCGCACAGCATGGCCTGAGAAATGTGTCACGGGCATAGGCTCGCCGGTGAGCGCAGATTCATCCAAAATGGCATTATCGCTGGCCACAAAACCATCGGCGGGAAGAATTTCACCAGAGCGGACAACGAGAACATCATCCACGGCAATCTGGTCGACTGGAATATCTTCAATATGCGCATTTATAAGTCGATGTGCGATGCGCGGCGCACGATCAATCAGTGCCGTCAAATCACGCTCCGCGCGCGACACCGCATAATCTTCGAGCACCGCCCCGCCCGCATACATAATGGCGACGACATTCGCCGCCAGCGCTTCGCCAATGGCAAGCGCCGCGCTCATGGATATAAAAGCAATTGTGTCGAGACCGGCGCGGCCAGCTTTGAAGCCATGCCAGATGGCCAGCACAAGCGCCGCAATCACGGGCAGCGTGCCCGCAGTCCAAACAGCGCGCGCAAAACTGCCGCCAACTGCCTGCGTCACGAGACCAAAAATGAGGGATAGGATCGCGCCAGCAATCAGCAGGCGATTGAAAAGGCGTTTGGTGCTGGCGGACCCGTTCTCCATCCGCTGATCTTAGCAGAGAGAGACGGGTCCGCCTTGCGCCAAAGCAAACCTTCAGCAGGGCTGGTTATTTTTTGCGATAGACCAGCAGAGTTTCATACATGCCGACTTTCTCGACGCTGCTTTCCTGTTCCCATTGCTTGATCACCGTGGACTCGGCCGTGTCGAAGGCGAAAGACTTGGTGTAGAAAAGAATATAGCCGCCAGAGCGCGTCTTGTGCGTGAGCATGTCGGTCACTTCGCGGTCCGTCAGTGCGCCGTAGAGGTCATTGCGCTCATTGCGGAATTCGCAAAGATGGAACAGCGACACGACATCGAATTGCGGCAATAGACGCTCTTCGAGCTGATAAATGTCGCCGAAAAACGCCTTATAGGTCTTTTCGACTTCCGGGCGATCAATGGCGAGTTTGACGAATGTGTCATATTCGCCGGGGCTTGCCGTAATGCCGTAAACGCAATTGTTGCTGCGATTTTCAGCCTGACGAATGCCAACAATGTGGTGGCTGCCCGTGCCGAAATGGAAGATTGAGGCGTCGGTCAGGCCCTTCTTCTCAATCCAGTCACAGAAATGCACGTCACAAGGACAGGTCTCAACCTGCAGATCCCACACGGCATCCCAAAAATGCAATTTACGATTCACATGCTCGTTCATTTGACGACCCCTATGACAGGCAAAATCCCCCGAACGCTTTGAATATCGGCCCCGCGTTCGGTGAGACGGACTCCGCCCGCATCGTCCCTTTCCAAGACGAAGCGGCGCGAATGGAGATCGGCAAGGCCCGCGGCCCCGCCGGTGGTGATGAGGATCGCATGCGGCAAATATTGCGCGAGGCGATCAAACAGATTGATTTGCTCGGCAGCGCCGAAACAGGAGAAAGCATCTTCGAGAATGACAATACCCGGACGCGTCACCATCAGACGCGCCAAAGCCACGCGCTGTTTCTCGCTGGCTGAGAGCACATGTTCCCAATGCTCGACTTCATCAAGCCGCTCGGCCAGATGGTCCGCGCCGCAAATTTCGAGCGCGCGCAAACAGGCGGCCGTCGAATAGGCCTCCAGACCCCGCGGGAAGCAAATGATGTCGCTGAGGCGCCCCGCCTGCAAAAACGGATTGGCAGCGACATAAGAGACCTGCTCACCCAGCGGCACACGGATTTCGCCCTCGCCCCAAAGCCACAATCCGGCGAGCGCGCGCAACAGGCTTGATTTGCCGACCCCGGCCGCACCGCTGACAATGATCCGGTCGCCGGGCTCAAACCGCGCATGCGCGCGTTCGATGACAATTTCGCCAGACGGGCGCATCAAGCGCAATTCATGCAGTTCAACCGCCTCCACCGCGATCTGCGGGCGGGTGATCATGGGCACGCCATTCTGCTCGCGGCGATCCGCGTCGGCCATGGCTTCATTGAGTTCGACGATGCGCCGGGCCGAGGCGGACCACTCGGCCACGCGCGAATAATTATCGATCAGCCAGCCAATGGCGATTTGCACCTGCACGAAGGCCGAGGCCAGCTGCATGACCTCGCCCAGGGACAAATCCCCCGCGAGATATTTGGGCGCAGCCAGCACCAGCGGAAACACAGGCACCATGGCCGCATTGCCATTGGTGAGCCAGGTGATGCGCGCATGTTGGCTGACAACGCGCATCCATTTGGTGGCCAGCGCAGTATAAGTGACCGCCAATTGGCGCCGCGCATGGCCCTCGCCTTGGGTGAGCACAATGGCTTCGGCATTTTCACGCATCGCCATCATTTCAGCGCGAAACCGCGCCTCCGCCTCATTGCGGGCTGCGACAGCGCCCGAGAGGCCACCCCCCACCAGCGGCATGAAGGCTGAAACCACCACGCCATAGAGCAGCGCGCCAATCACCATGAAAGCCGGGATATGAAAGGAGCGCCCGCCCAGCGCGACATCCAAGCCGCCACCGACTGTCCAAAGGATCACCACGAAAGTGGAGGCCGTCAGCACAGCCGTAAAAAGACCGATGGCGAAGTCGGTGAGCGGTTCGGTCGCCATGCGCACATCATCTGAGATGCGATATTCCGGATTGGGCAGACCATTGCGGGCAATGCGCATGCGGTAAAAGCGCTGACCGAACAACCAACGGTCCAGCAAATTTGTCGTGCACCATTCCCGCCAGCGCACCTGCAGTGTCTCGCGGCACATCAAAATGCCGACCCCAACCGCCGCCACGCAGAAGACGAGCAACGGAAAGGCAAAAGCCGCCAGAGCCGCCCCGCCCGTGTCATGCCGCTCCAGTGAATCGAAGAACCAGCGGTTCCAACGGTTCATGGCGACATCCACGAGCAGCTTGGCGATCAGGCAGCCGACGAGGCCAAAGGTCAGGAGTGCGGCTGCACGCGCGGTCGCGCCGCGCCAATAGCCACCGGCAAACTGGATGAACGCCCGCAACAAATGCGTTCGTTTCTCCTCAGCCGTCTCAAGTCGATGCTCGAAAGGCGTCCCGGTCATTCTCTATATCCCTTCGCGCCCATTGAACGGGTCGAGCATGGACTTAAGGATAAGCAGGCCGCTGCTCGCTCTAAAAGGCACGCGGGACGCTCGGCGCGGCCTTTCGGGTCACGACCGCGTGAGACGGTACCGGTTCTCACGCAACGGTGATCAACCGGGCAATGCAGGACGCTTAGTGCAGTTGCGCACGCATGTTGCGGAAACAGGCCCGCAGAGCAGATTGGGCCACCTGAAGCGAATCCGCGTCAGGTCCCCGCCCGAAAAGACCCGCTGCCTTTTGAAGGATCAATTCCTCCAGAGCGTCGGTCCAAGGGCCATTCTCATAATTCCGAAGCGCGGCTATTTCATCGAGGGTGACCTCAAGCGCGCCGACAAGGGCCTGCGTAAGCGGCCGCAGAGATTGTTCGCTGACACTCGCCACGAATTTCTGCCCCATCCAAAACCAGTTTCGAGCCCCAGCAACGCCAGCATGGCGCATGCGGGCGACAAAGTCGAAAACCTTTTTAATGGAACCAATTTCGATGTTGCAGTGAAAGCTTTAGCTGAGCTGTCTTTAGAGCGGCTTGTCGTCTGGTTCGGTCTCTTCAATCGCCTCAGACACATCTTCCAAGCTGGCGCCCTGGCTGATGCGTTTGGAAATGTCACGCAGACGGGTCAATTGCTGGACAATGGTGGGCACATGATCGAGCCCTTCCATCAAACGCCAGACATAAACAAGAATAGCAAAGATATCGCCCGTCTCACTTTCCGGTAGAACCGTGGCGCGCAAAAGAATGGCAATAAAGACTAAAATCGACAGGACTTCGATGATGGTCCAGTTGAAAGCCGCCGCATCAGACAGTTTGACGCGCCAATTGCGCACGGCAGTAAAATGCTCGCGCACTTCCTCACGCTTGTAGCGCTCAATGAAGACCACTTCTTTTTCGAGCTGGTCATTGAGCTCTTGGTTGAGGCGCGACGTGACGCGCACATAGACTTTATTGACCAGATAGACCGGGATGAAAAGAAGCGCAGCCAGAGCGCCAATCGTCATATCGTACCAAAACAGAATAATGGCCGAGCCAAAGATGTGGATCAGCGAGGTGATAACGACTGGAACGTCGAGCTCGAAGAAGGTGACGAATTCGCGCGACATGGCTGAACGTGCCGCCACCGAAGTGGCCTCAATCCCCGCCGTGCGCTGGCGGATGATCGTATCCTCGACAATGTCATTATAGACCTGCGTGTAGACGCGCGTGTCGTACATCTGCCGGAAGCAGCCGATGGAGGCTCGCCCCGCCCAAGCAAAGACGATGGGCAGTGCATGATGGAAATCATGCGACATGAGGCCATCAATCGCCAGGCCAGTTGCCCAAGGATAAGACAGCTCGAGCAGATCCTCGAGGAAGGTCAGCGCATAGGTGAGGCCAATTCGCCATTTATAGGGGCGGACGGCGTCCAAAGCGGTGCGCGTTTTCGGCTTAATCGGGATCTTCTTCTTATGCAGCATGTCTCATTCCGGGCACAGCAGACGCAAAACGGGCAGGTTTGCCGCTTTGTTGCCGCAATTGCGGCCGACAAGGCCGCTACTGATTCACCAATAGGGCAAGTCGGAGGGGGCTGAAAAGACCCCGCGTTGAAACGACTGAGGTAAAGCCGTGTTGAGGCTGACCACATGCCCCGGGGAAGTTGATGGCACTCCCGCCACCAGCTCGGCCCCCGAGGAGATTGAATGGCCCATTCCAAAGCTAAAATGCGCGCAGCGAAAGCTGCGGCCTTGATGCTTTCGATTCCGGTGATGGCGCATGCCATGACTGCGATGGAACGCGTGCCGCTCCCCCTGCCACGCCCGACCTGGCTTGATGCTGCCCCCGTGGACGACATCGTCCAAGAGGTCGAGGCGACCCCTGCACCCGTGCAAGTCGCCGGCTTGCCTGATCATGTGCCGCTACCAATCGCGCGCCCCAATTGGCTTGGTCGTATCACGGTTGATATCGTGAGCGACGAGCAAGCCAATGATGCACCACCTGTTGCGACAAAAGTCGCAATCATGCCTGCGCGTGTTCCACTTCCTATTCCGCGTCCTGATTTTCTCGACGCGCTTCCTGCTGATGATGAGCCCGCGGTCACACGCGTGGCGCGTCGTGCACCTGCTGATGAGCCTGCACGCCAAGCCAGCTCACCTCTGCACAGCATGATCGAAGATTATGCGCGCCACCACGGCGTGCCCTTGCGCCTCGCGCACCGCATCGTCCTGCAAGAGAGCCGCTACAATCCGGCGCTCAAGGCCAAAGCCCATTTCGGTTTGATGCAGGTGAGCCTGCCGACAGCCAAATCCATGGGCTATGGCGGCGATGTCGCTGGCCTGCTCGATGCCAAGACCAATCTGACTTACGCCATGCCCTATCTGGCCAATGCCTGGATCGTCTCTGGAGGCAATGAAGAGAAGGCGCGCCGTCTCTATATGAGCGGCTATTACCCCGAAGCCAAGCGCAAGGGCGTCTTGAAAGAGCTGCGCAAGGCCGACAGCCCGCCTGTGGCTGACGAAATCGAAGCCGCAGACGCGCGCTAAGGCGCGCTCAGACGCTCAAATCATCCATCTGAAGAGAGAAGGCCTCAGCGCAGATATGGCTCTGCTGCATTGGTTTGTCGGCATTTCGCGGTGCCGTACCGCACAAATGAAAACGCCTCTCCGATCCGCGATGGGACGAGAGAGGCGTCTCGAATGAATGCAGATTGAACTGCGAAACATCCTGCTGCTGACACGACCACCACAGGGGCGATCGTGTCGTGCAGCTATTCCTGACCCTGTCTAGAGACAGGAACCAAGAATTAGGCAGCAGCCGGAGCGGCCTTAGCCTTGCGCGCAACGCGCTTCTTGGCAGGCTTACGAACAGCCTTCTTGGCAGTCTTCTTGACGGCCTTCTTGGCAGTCTTCTTGACGGCCTTCTTGGCAGTCTTCTTGACGGCCTTCTTAGCAGTCTTCTTGACGGCCTTCTTGGCAGTCTTCTTGACGGCCTTCTTAGCAGTCTTCTTCACTGCCTTCTTGGCGGTCTTGCGAGCGCCCTTCTTGGCAGCGCCCTTACGGGCAGTCTTCTTGGCCGCGGTCTTCTTCGCAGCCGGCTTACGCTTCGTTGTTGCCTTAGCCATCTGAGGTCCCCTCTGATTTTGTCCGCCGGCGAAAGAAAG